>CAZFSC010000015.1:0-29103 GCA_964521585.1 uncultured Limnohabitans sp. | reverse complement strand
TTTGCAGAGCGAAACGCGATCAATGCACCGATCCAGGGTTCGGCTGCAGACCTGATCAAGGTCGCAATGATCCGAGTCCATCACTGGATGAAAAAGGAAAATCTAAAATCACGAATGATTCTTCAGGTACATGATGAATTGGTTTTTGACGCACACAAAGACGAGATCGAAATCCTAAAAGCAAATATTCCAAAACTGATGTCCGAGGCCATTCAAATGAAAGTTCCGGTAGAAGTGGAAGTCGGTATTGGTAAGGATTGGCTGGAAGCACACTAGTTAGTAGCTCGACAGTAGACACAAGTATCAAGTACTCCTACATTCAGAATCCGGCATTGAATATTCTTAAAGAGACAAGAATCAAGATCTTGGAACCAAGAAAAATTTTAGAGTCCAGAAAATAGTATCAAGTACTTCGAACTTCTGCATTCATTGTTAGGGGCTGAAGTTCCTCTGAATCCCGTAAATCCTAATTCTCATCTTCTAAATTCAAAAATGGCCAAAATCAAAACCTCCTTCTTCTGTCAAAACTGTGGTAGCCAAAGCCCAAAGTGGCTTGGTAAATGCCCAGCCTGCGGCGAATGGAATACCTATGTAGAAGAGGTCATTCAGAAGGAAGAAAGTGGAAAAGGAACTTGGAAAACGCCAAGCTCGGGACAAAAGAAAACCAACTCTCCCCGCAGAATTCAGGAGGTAAACTATGAGGAACAGGCCCGTTGGATTACTGGTGATCCAGAACTTGACCGGGTCCTCGGTGGTGGAATCGTCCCGGGTTCTCTAGTCCTGATCGGAGGTGAACCGGGGATCGGTAAGTCTACCCTGATGTTACAGATTGCCTTGATCCTTACCGGAAAGACCATTCTATACGTTTCCGGAGAGGAAAGTGAAGCCCAGATCAAAATGCGGGCAGATCGAATGACAGCCAAAAATCCAGATTGTTACATTCTTTCCGAGACGACTACGCAGCATATTTTTCAACAAATCGAAATCTTGAAGCCGGATTTTTTAATCATTGATTCGATCCAGACGCTGACTAGTCAGTACGTGGAATCCGCGGCCGGATCTGTCTCCCAAGTCAGGGAATGTACGGCAGAACTGATGAAATTTGCCAAGGAAACGGGTACGCCGGTGTTTCTGATAGGACATATCACTAAAGATGGCTCGATAGCCGGTCCGAAAGTACTCGAACATATGGTCGATACAGTGTTACAATTTGAAGGAGATAGACATCTCACCTACCGAATCCTCCGGACATCAAAAAACCGATTCGGTTCTACCCATGAGCTCGGCATCTATGAGATGCGGGCGGAAGGACTTCGGACCGTTGCCAATCCTTCGGAAATATTGATGACCCAGCGTGAGGAAGTCCTGAACGGGGTAGCCATCGGTGCAATGATGGAAGGCAATCGGCCTCTCCTGATTGAAATTCAATCCTTGGTCAGCCCAGCCACCTACGGTACCCCGCAGCGAAGCAGCACCGGCCATGATGCCAAGCGACTCAACATGCTTTTGGCAGTGCTGGAGAAGCGAGGCGGAATGCGTCTTGGCCAGCAAGATGTATTTTTAAATGTAGCAGGAGGCATCCGTGTCGATGATCCAGGATTGGATCTGGCCGTCTGCGCCTCGCTGATTTCCAGTTACGAGGACACTCCTGTTTCCGAAGAACTTTGCTTTGCCGGCGAAATCGGACTCGGAGGCGAAATTCGGGCTGTTTCCCGAATCGAGAACCGAATCGCCGAGGCCGAAAAGCTAGGTTTCAAGAAAATTATCGTATCCAAGTACGCCGTCAAAGGTTTGGATCTGAAGAAATATAAAATCCAGATTCTTGCAGTCAGCAAACTGGAAGAGATGTACCAGTTGATTTTTTGATTGAAATAAAATCACCTAATTTTTTCAGTGAATGTCAGAAAAATAGCAGTCTCCTTTTTATTTTTTCAAATTTTTTATTGGCACATAACCCGGTTTATAGCCAGGATCACATCATCTATTTAGGGGAGGACGGATCACCTCTTAAACTTGTAATTTTTTCCTAAAATCCTTATATTAAAGAAGTCTCTGCCCAGAAAGGGCATTTTTAGCACTTTTTATACTCTGGGCAGCAATAATTTCCCAACTAAATTTAAAAATTATGAGCACTAAGGAGGAAATGATCGAAATCCATCTGAAAGGCAGGGACATCGAAGACCCTCGAGTTTTGAAAGCGATGGAAGAAGTGGACAGAAAGCTTTTCGTACCTGAAGATCTTCAGGAAGTTGCTTATGAAGATCGTCCCTTACCAATAGGTAAATCCCAAACTATCAGCCAGCCCTATATCGTGGCTTACATGGCTCAGGCATTAGAGCTTAACAAAAACGATAAAGTGCTAGAGGTAGGGACAGGTTGTGGATACAGTGCAGCAATTTTAGCCAAACTTGCAAAGAAGGTTTATTCTGTGGAAATCATAGAATGGCTCGCCAATCTTGCCAAGGAGAATCTGAAAAAAACAGATCTCAAAAATATTGAAACCCGCCATGGCGATGGGTACGAAGGATGGCCGGAAGCAGGACCCTTCGATGCAATTCAATTGACAGCTGCGCCAGCTAAGATCCCTGAAACTTTGAAAAAACAACTCAAAATTGGTGGAAAATTAGTGGCGCCAGTAGGAACAGTCTCTCAACGATTAATGCGGATTGAAAGATTGGCAGAGGAAGAATATTCTGAAGAAATGTTACTCATGGTCAGTTTCGTACCCATGACCGGACAAGCACAAAACGATTGATTATGGGCACTGCAACAGAAACAAACTACTTAGAAAGTGCCAAATCGTTGATGACTAGGTATGCAAAGCGCACTGGAATTGCTTCGGAAGGGGGTCATACTAATCGGAGGTATCTTTGGACAGATTCATTTGCATTGCTCAATTTGTTGGCACTCAAAAATCTCGAAGGCGATCCATTGTATGGTAAACAGGCCTTGCGTCTGATCAATGAAGTCCACTCAAATCTTGGCCAATTTGTGCCCTACGACTCACGCAAGGGCTGGATCAGTATGCTACCGGAAGAGGAAGCAAAAAACCATCCCACTAAGGCTGGGCTTCGAATTGGAAAAAAACTCCCCGAAAGATCCGAAGACGAGTGTTTTGACCAGCGACTCGAATGGGAAAGGGATGGACAATATTTCCATTACCATACCCGATGGATTGTCGCCCTGCTTAGGTCTGGGAAACACTTTGGCGAAGAGAAATTTTATAATTGGGCGGCAGAACTTTGCCTGGCAGGCAGCAATTTTATTGTGGATAAAGGCGGAGGTCTTTCTATGTATTGGAAGATGAGTGTGGACCTGTCCCGGCCCCTTGTGCCCATGATGGGAGCGCATGATCCCTTAGAAGGCTTGATTTGTGCGCTACAGGCAAAAGAATTAACGGAGATCCACCAAGAGGAATTTGATCGGTATATCGAGCAGCTTAAGAAACTCTGTGACCGCTCTGAATGGGGAACAGCCGATTCCTTAGGAATTGGCGGCTTGCTTTTGGATGTGATTCGAGCCGCAGAATTACATGAGAAAACCGAGCTTCCTTCCTCAATCCATCCAAAAAAATTGCTTCAGGATGCGGAGCAGGGATTGAAAGTTTTTTACGGATCCTATGATCCCAGCGAACCTGCAAATTATCGGCTCGCTTTTCGCGAATGCGGCCTTTCACTGGGCTTAAGATGTCTTAAAGGAAATCTGCAATTTCTTAAGGAAAAAGGTTTAGAGCCAGCCATAGAAACTAAAATATGGAACATGGCTGAGGAAATAGAGGCGTTTTGGCTCAAAGAGGAAAACATGCAAGCCTCCACTTTTCAAGATCACTTGGACATCAATGAAGTGAGCCTTGCTGCAAGCCTTCTTGCAAATCATCAGCCTGAGGTTTTTACAAGATTATAAAGAATTAAATTTTTAAAAATTCAACATGATGAAATCGAGCCAAGCGAAGAAGTCACATTCTGAGTTGATTCTTTGCCAAGCGAGATTCCATGTGGTCAATAAATATCAATAATAAACCCATGAAAGATTCAATAATTGCTACGATACAGAAACATAAAAATGATTTTGACACGCTAAGCGAACTCAAGCCATTAATCAATTCCATTAAAGGGAAAAAAGTTGTGATGCTTGGTGAGGCTTCCCACGGAACCCATGAGTATTATACTTGGAGAGCAAAAATTTCCAAAATATTAATGGAAGAGCATGGCTTTGACTTTGTGGCAGTCGAGGGAGATTGGCCACCATGCTATGAACTCAACAGGCATGTAAAAAACTATCAGGATTCAGAAAAAAATACCAAAACAGTCCTCAAACAGTTTTCACGTTGGCCTACTTGGATGTGGGCAAACTGGGAAATCCATGAATGGGCCCAATGGCTAAAAGAATTTAATAAGGATCGATCGGCCGACCAGCGGAAGGGCTTCTACGGTTTGGATGTATATAGTCTATGGGAATCGCTGGATGCCATCATGGATTATCTCAAAAAAGAAGATCCCTCCACATTGGAAACTGCTAAAAATGCGATGCGTTGTTTCGAACCTCACCGTAGTGGAGACGGACAGAAATACGCGCTATCCACCAGATTGGTCCCAGAAGGCTGTAGTGAAGAGGTCACCGAGCTGTTGGTAGAAATTCAGCGCAAGGCTCCAAGCTACAATTCAGACCCTGAGCACGCATTCAGCACAGAACAAAATGCAAATGTGGCCAAAAACGCAGAAAAATATTATCGCATTATGGCTTCCGGTGGTGAATCCACCTGGAATCTGCGTGACCGACATATGATGGAAACCTTGGATCGTCTCCTGGACTTTCATGGGGAAAACTCAAAAGGAATCGTTTGGGCACACAACACCCATATTGGAGATGCTTCATTTACAGACATGGGTGACCAAGGCTTATACAATATCGGTGAGCTGGGTAGGCGAAGGTATGGTAAAAATCAGGTCGCACTCGTAGGTTTCGGATCTCATCACGGAAGCGTGTTGGCCGGAAGAGCTTGGGGCGCCCAAGTTCAGGAGATGACCCTTCCCGAGGGCCGAGAAGATAGTTGGGAAGAACTGTGTCATGAGTCAGGAGAGCAGTTTCACATAGCCAGTGTGGACTTAAAATCAAATGCCCAATTTGAAAGAAAAATTTCTCACAGGGCAGTAGGGGTAGTCTATAATCCTGCCCATGAGCGCTTCGGAAATTATGTGCCTACAGTAATCCCTGATCGATATGACCATTTCTTGTTTTTTGATGAAACAAAGGCTCTTAATCAGCTGGACATTACTGTAGAAGACTCAAAAGTACCAAAGACTTATCCTTTCGGTTTATAAATGATCCATAAATCATCCCACGCCGATTATGACACTTTCAATAACTTTAGTTCTCGGGATTTTAATAATTGCTTTCATCCTTTTTCTCACAGGATGGTTGAAACCGGATGTCATCGCCATGCTGGTATTGCTATCCTTGGTCATCTCAGGCATCATAGAACCGATCGATGCATTTCAGGGCTTTAGCAGCTTTGCCGTGATGGCCATTGCAGGACTCCTGATTATCGGAGAAGGACTGGAGCGGACCGGTGTCGTGAAATGGGTAGCCAGAAAGCTTGAAGGACTTACCGGCAAAAGCTTCAACCGCTTATTATTGATCAACACATCCATTCCTGGTATTCTATCAGGATTTGTAAATATAGTTGCAGCAGCCTCATTTTTTATTCCTGTCATATTACGTCTCTGTCTGAAACTTGACGTATCACCTTCCAAGGTATTGATGCCCATGGCTTGTCTGGCTCTATGTGGGGCCAATCTCACCTTAATCGGGGCATCGCATAACCTGGTTGTGCATAGTCTTTTGGAGGAGAGCCAGGGAGTCGGTTTTAGTTTTTTTGAATTTACGGTTGTGGGGGCTGTCCTATTGTTGGTTGCTATAACTTATGTTTTTGTTTTGGGCCAGCGGCTGTTGCCAGCGCGGGTGAAAATTGAAAAACCCAAGCAGGTCACCATTACCTCTAATCTTGTGGAAACTTATGATTTGAAAGATTCGCTTTTCGAAATCTGGATTACCGAAGAATATGAAAATAGCGAGGTGAAACTGGCAGAATTGGATCTAGAAAAGAAATTTGGCCTGATCCTCATCGAAATCGTAAGGGAGCAGGATCGATTTGTAAACGTGGAAGAGAATTTTGAACTGCAGCGGGAAGATCTATTATTGGTACAAGGCGAAAAGGAAGTGGTTCAAAGATTTTGTGATTCTTACGAGGGAATCTCTTATTTGGGACCTCCACGATCCCAGGAAAAATACCCGGTAAGTATGGCGGAACTTGCCGAAGCAGTAGTACCTCCCAGATCTCCAGTCATTGGGAAAACAGCTGCGGAAATGGATTTCAGAAATGATTTTGGCCTGACCTTAATCAGCTATTTCAGAGACGATAAGCCAGTTCACGGGGCTGTTTCAGATCAGAAACTAAAAGAGGGCGATGGGTTATTATTTTATGGCCCAAGAGATAAAATCAGAGATTTCGATCCTGAAAAAGAGATTTTGGTATACCATAAGCCCGGTCAGCCGGAAGTCTCTTCTTCTTTGAAGAAAAAAGCTCCGCTCGCAGCCTTAATTCTTCTTGCAGTAGTTGGGACTGCTGCGGCGAATTTGATACCGATCTCCGTATCAGCATTGGCAGGAGCTGTGTTGATGGTACTGACAGGCATCATCAATCCGCTCAAAACTTATGATGCCATTGATTGGAAAACACTGGTGCTAATAGGGGGAATGTACCCCTTAGGCCTCGCACTATCTGAAACGGGAGCTTCAGATCTAATAGGCAATGCCCTCATCGACTCGCTCGGAAGCTTTGGTCCTCTGGTCGTCTTAGCAGGGATTGTCGTCCTCACCATGGTGCTTACGCAGCCTATACACAATGCGGCTGTCGCGATCATTATGACGCCGATTGCGATCAATGCAGCCGAATTGATGGGGTCCAACCCCAGGGCATTTTGCGTAGCAGTCCTGGTAGCCTGCTCTACTACCTTTCTGATGCCTTTTGGCCATCCGGCACCGTTGATGGTCCAAGAGCCTGGGAAATACAATGGTGCTGATTACATCAGATTCGGCTTACCGCTAAATATTCTCGCATTGGCAGTAATTTTAATTGTAGTGCCACTGATTTGGAATTTGTAAAAATTAAAACAGAACATGATCATGGGAAATAAAGATTATAAAGAAAAAAGAGACTTTGACAAAACCGACGAACCCAAAGGGAAAAAGAAAAAAAGTTCAGGGAAGGATCCGATTTTTGTGATCCAAAAGCACGATGCCAGTAACCTGCATTATGATTTAAGAATCGAAATCGACGGCACTTTAAAATCCTGGTCTATTCCCAAAGGACCTAGCACAGATCCAGACGAGAAGCGGATGATGATTCCTACAGAGGATCATCCATTGGATTATGCTGATTTCGAAGGCGTAATTCCAGAAGATGAGTACGGCGGAGGCACCGTAATGATCTGGGACAAGGGAACGTTTAAAAACATTAAAGAAAATGATGATGGAGAATCTATCAGCCTGAAAGACTCCTATGAAATGGGAACCGTAGAAATTTATCTCAAAGGGGAAAAACTAAAAGGTGGCTATGCGCTGGTGGAGATGAAGAGCGGTAACATGGAGGGCAACTGGCTACTCATCAAAATGAATGATGAGGAGGCTGATGCCCGAAGAAACCCCGTGAGCACAGAAAAGAAATCTGTGGAAACTGGACGAACATTAAAAGAAATCGAAAAAGAGGAAAGCGAAGATTGAAATCTCTGGAGGAAATAATCGGAAAAGAAGCTTCTGAACAAACTGAGAAGGAAAGTTTTCCTGGCTTCGTAAAACCCATGCTAGCTACGCTTACAGATGATTATTTTGATGATTCTGACTGGATCTATGAGCGAAAGCTGGATGGAGAGCGCTGTATCGTGCTCATCGAAGATGGAAATGTCTCTATCTATTCCAGAAATGAACAAGATCTGAATAATACCTACCCGGAATTAAAAGAAGCCTTGGAAGGAAATAAATACCCAAACCTCATTCTCGATGGGGAAATTGTCGCCTTTGAAGGACAGGTGACCAGCTTTAGTAAACTTCAGGACCGGATGAAAATCAAAGATCCTGAGAAAGCCAAGGACTCAAATGTGAAAGTATTCCTTTACTTTTTTGATTTGATTTATTACCAAAACTTTTCATTGGATCAACTGCCACTTAGAACCCGGAAGAAAATCCTGAAAAAAGCGCTCCGCTGGAAAGATCCGATCCGTTTTGTCTCCCACCGAAATGAAAAAGGAGTAAAGTACCATAAAGAGGCTTGCCAAAAAGGTTGGGAAGGCATTATTGCAAAAGATGGAGACTCCAACTACGTGCATAGCAGGAGTAAAAAATGGCTGAAATTCAAATGTTCAAAAGGACAGGAATTAGTTATCGGGGGATTTACTGAACCGGAGGGAAATCGCGTGGGTTTTGGGGCCTTATTGGTAGGTTATTACAAGGGTGGCAATTTGCACTACGCAGGTAAAGTCGGAACTGGATATGATGATGAATTTCTGAAAGAATGGAGAGAAAAATTTGACAAAATTGAAAGAAAATCCAGTCCTTTTGAAGACTTTGAAGATGATAAGAGCGGCCATAATCACTGGATTACGCCAAAATATGTGGGAGAATTTGATTTTACAGAATGGACCGATGATGGTAAACTTCGGCATCCCAGATTCATTGGCATGCGAAAAGACAAAGATCCCAAAGAGGTCAAAAAGGAGAAACCCAAATGAAAATTGAAGAAGTAGAAATATCGAATCCTGATAAGCTGATTTTTCCCGAAGAAGGGATTACTAAGCTGAAACTAGTCGAGTATTATGAAAAAATAGCAGACAAAATCCTTCCCTATTTAGAGGATCGCCCCTTGACCCTTCAGCGCTTTCCGGATGGAATCGACAGCGACGGCTTTTATCAAAAGAAAGCAGCAGATTATTTTCCCGATTACATCGAAAGAATCTCAATTGATACCGAGGATGGAAGTATTACGCAGGTAATCTGCAATAACAAGCAATCGCTTATCTATCTGGCTAATCAGGCCACAATCACTTTTCACATTTGGCTGTCCAAAAAAGATGAATTACAAAAGCCGGATAAAGTAGTTTTTGATTTGGATCCCCCCAAGAATTCTTTTGATCAGGTGAAGGAAGCCGCTGAAAAAATCGGGGATTTCTTGGCGAAAGAAGGCAAAGAACCAAAACTGATGACTACTGGCAAAAGCGGTTTTCATGTTTGGTATCCCCAAAGAAGAGATCACGACTTCGATGAGCGGAGGAAAGAAGCTAAAGAACTTGCAGAGAAAATGGTAGAAAAACACCCGGATCTGCTGACCATTGCCACCCGAAAGGATAATCGGGAAGGTAAAATCTTTGTGGATTACCTTCGAAATTCTTACGCGCAGACCTCGGTTTGTCCCTATTCATTACGGCCAACAAAAACCTGCGGAATCGCCACTCCACTAGAATGGAATGAGCTGTCAAAAATCAAATCGCCCGATCATTATCGGCTTTCAAATATTTTCAGGCGCCTAGGCCAAAAATCTTAATTTGTGCTTGATCTCGGAGCAGCATTGATTTTTTTGAATTTATGAGCTCTTTGCTGATAATTAGGAAAGATGGGGTTTAAATTGAATAGAAAGAGGCCCGAAAACAGTTCAAACAGATGAGAATAGTAAAAAAGATTATCCGGTACTTTCTATATTTTCTCCTGATTCCATTAGGCTATATTTTGATCGCACTGATTTTGTCTTGGATTACAATCGGAGCGGAACAAACCAATGAAATCAAGAACAAAACGATTTTCCTAACTACCAATGGCGTGCATCTGGAAATAGTGGTTCCCAAAAAAAATATTGATTCTCTACTAATTGAAAATCTAATCCACAAAGCAGATGAACCTTATCTGGCCTTTGGATGGGGCGATGAAAATTTCTTCCTGAACGTCCCAAATTGGGAGGATTTGACTTTGTCTATTGCTTTGAAAGCTTTGTTTTTTCAAGGTTCATCACTGATGCATGTCAATCGCTACAGAGAATCCGGGAGCGAATGGCTTGAAATAGAGGTCACAGATTCACAACTTAGTGATTTGAATCAGTATATCTATCAAACTTTTGCTTTAGATCCCAAAGGAGAAAAAATTCTATTGGATGATGCGGGATACACCTCCACCGATAATTTTTATAAGGCAAAAGGAAGTTATTCCTTCTATAAGACCTGCAATTCATGGGTGAATTCAGGTTTCAAAAAAAGCGGATTGAAGTCTTGTCTTTGGACGCCTTTTGACTTTGGGCTTATGAATAAATACGAATAATCCGAATTTGACAGCGAAAGAGCGCAGACAACTTTTTAAACACCAAAATTAGCTTACTAACATAATTTCTAACCATCACTATTAATTTACAACTGATATCAGTTGGATATATTATTAATAAAAATTGGTCAAAAAGAAGGTGATTATATAGCAAAATTATAATGATTCGGCATTAAATTAATTCCACTTTTTTAGAGTTTTTTCCCCATTTTGCGGACAATTATATATTAATAAATATAATTTTAAATCTTAAATTGATTTTTTCAATAACAAATATTTGTGCTATTTGGACTCTATTTTAATAAAATGTTTTGAAAATTACATTTTCAGTTTCATTGGTATGTTATTTGTTTTTATTAGGTGAAATGAAGTTAAACTATTTAATATAAACTAACTATGAAGAATTACATAAAAAATTTGATGGCAATCTTATTCTTACTATTCTCTTCTTCTACGCTACTAGCACAAGAATTAAAATATGAGGATTTTGATAAGGATAATGATGGCTGGATCGAAAAAGAAGAATTTAAAACAGTATTTACAGATTATTATTGGGATGACTGGAACAATGTAGACGATCCCTATCTTGACGATGAGGATTTCTATACATTCACCTATAATATCATTGATGTTGACAACGATGAGATGCTCAGTTTGGATGAGTGGACTTATGGTTACAATTATTATTATGGTGACTATTTACTCGATGATTTCACTGCATATGATATCGACGGTGATGGGTTTGTAGAATATACCGAATACACAGATCCATTTTATGATACCGACTTCTTTGTGTCATGGGATGTCGATAGAGATACCTATTTGAGTGAAGAGGAGTTAGGCGAACGTGTTTTTGAAAGATGGGATACCAATGACACCGGACTTATGAGTCGAGCGGAATTCAAAAACTTCAAGCGAGCCTATGAAGACATCAAATAGAATGTTGATTGTTTTATAAAATCGACTTTTAATATTTCACATTATACTAATTACCCTATCTCAAAATCAGGTAGGGTATTAGTTTATATAAACCAATGCTTCCAGGTTTAGACGAGGAATTGAAGCACTTCAAAGCGCTGGGAAATGTTAAAAAAATCAAATATTGATCTGATTTATTATAAAATTAATTCATCTTCATTGAAGTAAACACGCTTTAAATGACTCTTTACTAGCCGATTAAATTTTTTGGGGAAAATTTTTAGACTAGTCGTGAAGAACCTTACGCCAAAGTTCCTTTTAGATACGGTTATGAAAACCCTAGGATGTGCGTTAATTTTGAAGTATGATCAGGCGGATAAGAAATACAGCAGCTTTCAGAATCCTTTGGGGATTCTTGGGCTTTTATTTGCTCAATCTTAGCGTAGATCCGGTGAACCACAATCCAAATCAGCCTGAGAATTTGTCGATAAATGCTCAAGAAAGCCTTATTGAACTAGTCGCTGAGCAAATTCTGGGATTTGATGATGCGATCGAGGAGGGTGACGAAAGGGATATTGAAAATCACAGCAAGAAACCCATTTCCAAGGTTGAGTTGTATTTATTGAAAATCGAAGATTCCAATCTGATTCAATCATTTAATTCTAAGAAGAAGAGCCCATTTCCAGCATTTACCACCTTTTTTCATGATCTCTTCCTAAACGGCGACACCCCTCCACCCAAAGTTTGATTTATTTCTCTTTTTAAGAATTCCCTTCGCAGAAATGCCTGAAGGAAAATTTCCCTTTGTTCTAAATCAACTTAAAAATGAACTCGAAAAAATTAGCATTGCTATTCCTGCTACTCCTGTGTTCAGGATACGCAAAATCTCAAATCACCAATTTTGAAAAAGACAGTATTTATATCCAACAGGTCGAAGGCCAAAAAAAACCGGAAAAGGTTTTGCACGCCGAACCCCTCTACATTGACTTAATCCGTGACTTGGGGGCGAGAAAAGGCGAAAAAGAATGGAACTTTGGTTTCGGTTTGACTGATAAATTAAAGTTTGATTCTTATGAAGCCCTTGTCGAGTACGAATGGGCTCCCATAGATCGTCTGGGTTTGGAGGTGGAATTGCCTTTTACCTTTTACTCAGCAGCGACTAATATCGAGCGAGACTCTATCCCTTCCAATCGACTCAACAGCATCAAACTTGCTGCCCAGTGGTCCTTCTTTGTAAGCGAACGCTTGGCTACCTCCATGGCAATCGGGTATATCAATGAGTTTGAGTTATCTGACTTTGGTCAATTCGGCAATCCTTTCATCAAGGGAAATGTGTACAACCCATTTCTGGTCGTGGCCAAACGCTGGGACTACAACTTGCACACGCTGATCTATACCGGTCCGATGATCGAGCAAAATTTCAGGACTGAAAAATTCCATACCACTTATAACATCAACTCAAGTTTTCATTACATGATTTCAGGAACTAGAAATTTTATCGGGATAGAGTTTAATAAAGTAATAGATGACAATGCCTTGAAAATGACGATGCGTCCACAAATGCGTCTTGGAATTGCAGAGAATTTACTGATTGGTATCGTAGTAGGCGTTCCGGTCAATCGGGAAAATGAGCGCTTGAGTTCTTTTGCCAGATTAATCTGGGAACCTAAACACAAACATTAATCAAAAAAACAATTTGGGAAAAAGCCGGGAAATAGATTCCGATCGGGGGAGTTGATTTGATTTCTGAAAAACAAACCTGATATTAATTTCAAAAATGCACTGAACCTGAGAAGAAGACTTTGATAACCCACGGCTGATTCCCAATCACGATAATAAATTCTCATATGACTCAAGATAAATTCGAAAACATAACTTTAGATCCTCAAAATTGGGAGGAAATCCATTCCCTGGGCCATCAAATCGTCGATGATTTGGTGAATTATTGGCAGGGAATCAGAGAAGAGCCTTCCTGGAAACCGATTCCCGAGTCAGTGAAATCCACTTTTAAATCAAGTGTCCCCAAAGAAGGATCTTCTCCTTCCAAGGTCTATGAAGAGTTCAAGAAAACGGTCTTTCCTTATAACAAAGGAAATGTTCATCCCCGATTTTTTGCCTGGATCCAAGGAACAGGAAATCCTATGGGAGTATGGGGAGACTTGCTTGCTTCGGGCATGAATCCCAACGTCGCGATCGGAGAGCATGCGCCAATGTATGTAGATGATCAGGTAGTCAATTGGTGTAAGGAAATAATCGGCTTTCCCGCAGAATCTTCCGGTATCTTGGTAAGTGGTGGGAGTATGGCCAATATCACGGCACTTACTGTAGCCAGAAACTCCTTCCGGGATCGAAAAATCCGCCAAAAAGGATTACGAAATACTCCAGAAAAACTTCTGATCTATTGCTCTGTCGAGACGCACAGTTGTATCCAGAAGGCTGCAGAAATCATTGGTCTGGGGACAGAATCCGTCCGGAAAATTGAAGTAAACAGTCATTTCGAAATGCTGACCGACGAACTGGAAAGTCAAATCAGAACCGATCTTGAAAATGGTTTTACGCCTTTCTGCATAGTAGGAACATCAGGCACTGTGAATACCGGGGCGATTGATCCAATGGAAGAAATCCTTCGCTTGAGCAAAAAATATGGGCTTTGGTTTCATGTGGATGGCGCTTATGGTGCACTCTGCAAATTGGATCCCAGATATTCAGAGCGCTTAAAGGCCATCGAGAAAGCAGATAGTTTGGGTTTTGATTTGCACAAATGGCTTTACGTTCCTTATGAAGTCGGTTGTACTTTGATCCGGGATAAAAAGAAGCATCGTGATTCTTTTTCAGTCAATCCAAATTACCTGATTCAGGAAAGCCGGGGATTGGCTGGGGGGCTAGACTCAATCAACAATTATGGATTTGAACTTTCCCGTGGATTCAAAGCATTGAAAGTCTGGATGTCACTCAAAGAGCAAGGGCTGGAAAAGTACCAACAGCTCATCGCACAGAATAACCGACAGGCAGAATACCTGGCCGAATTAGTCCAGAAAGATCCACAGCTGGAACTGACAGCACCGGTATCGATGAGCATCACCTGTTTTCGGATGATAAAACCGGGATTTTCGGAAGATCAACTCTTCGCACTGAACCGTGAAATTCTGCTACGAATCCAAGAAGCCGGAATAGCCTCTCCCAGCTCAACCATCCTCAATGGAAAATATACGCTTCGCATTGCCAATGTAAATCAGCGGACTAGATTCGAAGACATGGAGATTTTAGTGCGGGAGGTAATCCGGATTGGAAATGAAATTCAATAAACCAGCTTTCAAAAAGGGGTTGAAAGCAGAATTGGCTCAATTTTCGCTGATTTTCCATCAAACTTTTAATACCAATGAAAACAATAAAACTATTTGCCCTTGTAATGGGCTTCTCATTTCTTAGTATTCTGAAAACCCAGGCTCAGGAAATCGGTCTTCGATTCGGCGATTTCTATGGGAATAATGTCGCTGTTGATGGAGTTTTTGCGCTGGGTGAATTCAGCAGGGTCCACGCCGATGTCAGTTTTGGTGGAAATGGATTGGGTATCGATGCACTTTGGAATCCAATCTATGACGATATTCCTGATACGGACCTGCAGTGGTATGCAGGTTTTGGCCCCGCATTATATCTTGGAAATAACTTCCGTTTTGGGGCCGCAGCTGAAGTGGGGACTGAATATGCTTTCTCCGAAGTTCCCATCACAATTGGACTGGATTTTAGACCCTATTTATTCTTGGTCGAAGTCACGGAATTCCGTGCGGGATTTGGTCTAAATGTACGCTGGAGATTGAATTAAAAAACTTACATATCCTTAACTTTAAGCCGACTATTCCGAAATAGCCGGCTTTTTTATGGAACAGATCGTATCGGGTGAGTTTTTGATGGAAAGATTTCCCGGGAAGGGAGGCTGGACTTTTATCCAATTTGCGGAGGCTATATTACCTTCTGGCAAAGCATTTGGTATGATCAAGGTATCCGGCTCAATTGATGGCTTTGCATTTGAGGGAAAGCATCTGATGCCTATGGGAAACGGAGTGCTTTTTTTACCTGTATCCAAACCTATTCGCAAGGCCATTGCCAAAGAAGCCGGAGATAAAGTGCTTTTGAAACTCTTCCGTCCCGAATTGCCTTCTGCACTCCCTGAAGAATTAATTGCCTGTTTGGAGGATGATCCCGGCAAACTATACTTGTTTCAGCATTTACCGGAAGCTGTCCAAAAGCATTGGATCGCTTTTATCTACAGTGCAAACTCCGACGAATCTAAAGCTGAGCGAATAATAAAACTGCTTTCGGAACTGGATACTTTTAGAATTCAATAATAATCCCCACGGTAGGCAACACACTTCCCGCCGGATTTTCCAAGAAACGAAGTTGGTACCGGTTAGAATCACCGGGATTGACCAAGATGTTCCCTTCCGCATCTCTAACCGGAACCAATAAGGGAGGCTGCTCTGCCTTGAAATTGTAGACATTTTGAATATCCACATACCAATTGAAATTCCAGTTTTTGAAGTAATATCTCTTATCCAATCTTAAGTCAAGCTGATGAAAAGCTGGAAGGCGTGATGCGTTAATTTGGGAAAAATCAAAAATAGGCTGACCTCGCAAATCCCAATTACTGATGCGTGAAGAAAGCTCCACATCATAAGGTGTGAAAGGAGTACCTCCCAAGAACCTCCACCTTCCTCCAAGCTCCCAGTTCTTTCCAAAGCGCTTTCCCGCGGTCAGGCTGACTATGAATCTATTGTCCCAGGAAGAGGGCACAAAGCCGTCCGTGTTTGGATTCGTAAATTCACTTCTGACTAAAGTCAGCGCTGCTATCCCATAAAAATTATTGAAAAGCCGCTGCTGTGCAAGAAATTCCAAGCCGTATGCTCTTCCAATCGCATTGGAAATTACTGGTTCATTTCCTATGACCCCAAAGTCTGCTCCTAAATTTGCCAAGGCTATTCCATTACGGATAGATGCGGGGTAATTATTATAGCGTTTATAAAAAGCCTCTGCGGTAAACCTTCTATTTTTCTCCGGCACCACTAATTCTATCCCTGCAATGAGCTGCGAGTTTCTGATGAATCGAACGTCATTTTCACGGTTGACTAATACTCCTTCATTGTTCTGGAAGCCAAGTACGGTATAGGCAGGCTTCTGGTAATAAATCCCGGCATTGGCGGTGGCAAATAAGTTCGGCTTCAACTGATAGGAAAATGAAACCCGTGGACTGATTTGCCGAAGTGGATTGGATGCAGTTTCAGCAAAATCAGCTCCATCCATCCGAATGCCTCCTGTGACCAAAAGACGGTCTCGAATCAAGTTTTTGGAACCTGAGATAAAGGCTCCATACTGGTTGAAATTTGATTTCGTGTTTAAATCAACGATCTGTCCACTCGAAGCAAGTATTGATCTATCAAAATTATCGATGAGGTATCTGGAATATTGGTAATTGACACCATATTTGAGCGTGTAACCGGTGCCAAAAATACTGTTCTCTGCCCTGAATTTATTTTCGGATTCCTGAGAAACATACCTAAATAACAGCCTTTCCTCAGAGCTCTCATCATTCCCGGCATATTTATAGGATTCATTATTGAGCATATTTCTACTCAACACAAAAGTCCAAAAACCATTCTCTCGGTATCGCTTCAGTTTTAAACCTGTGGTATAATTCCACTGGCTTTGGATGGGTAGTACGTCTAAAAGATACAATCGATCTGCTCGCTCATCTTCAGTTTCCTCATCAGGGACATCCTGATTCAGAACAAAGCTATCAATGGCGCCAATCCCTATAAAAGTCAACTCCGTTTTTTCGTTGATTTTGGTAGTCGTTTTAACCTGAAAATCATTGAAGGTAGGCAGAAATGGCAATCCGATCAGTTTGAATAAGCCCTGCAAATAAGAACGACGGGCTGAAAGCAAATAAGTGGTTTTTTCCCCAATCGGACCTTCATTGGACAGAGTCAACTCAGAGGCACCGAGGGTAAGTTGGGTAGCCATCTTATCCCGACGTCCATCTTTGAGCGTGATTTCAAAAAACGAACTCAAAGCATCCATCCGGTTGGCAGGAAATCCACCAGTAATCAAATTCACATTTTTAATCAGATTGACATTGAGGATTCCGACTGGTCCTCCTGATGAACCTTGGGTGGCGAAATGGTTGATAACCGGCACTTCAATCTCATCTACAAAAAATTTATTTTCATTTGGGGCTCCTCCCCTGATGATGATGTCATTTCTAAAACTCGCCGTGCTCGCTACACCAGGAAGAGACTGGATCACCCTTGAAATATCCCTATTTCCCCCAGGGTATCGCTCTATTTCATTGGAATTGAGCTTCCTGACTGAAATAGGTGTTTCTTCCGATCTCGAAAATTCTGAACTGACCACTACTTCGCTAAGCTCAGCCGGTTCCTCCAGCAAGGCAAAATCCAACTGAACTGGCTTAGCAAGATTCACCTGTACCTCATAGGCAGTCTCGGTTTTAAATCCGATGAAACTGGCCCGTACATTATATAATCCCGGCGGAACATTATTGATCTCATAGAATCCCTGCTCGTCGGAAATTGCTCCCAATTCAGTCTCCAATACCAGCACATTGGCATATCCGATCGGGTTATTATTAACCGGGTTGAATATCCTCCCTTTAATCACTCCTTGGGAAAACGCCTGAAGTGGAAAATAGGCCAAAAACAGTAACACGAGAAATTTAATTTTCATGCATGAGGGATTAATACTTAGCAAATCGAATCTGCATTAAAAGGTTTTGATTTGATCCACGCTTCCCAAAAATTAAGGATGCTAAACTGATTGTTTCTCCTTTTCTCTCCAAAGCCGCCACCAAGGTGTCCCGGGAGAATCGTGATGCTCATAATGGTACCCAAAAAAATAGCAAGAGATAAATGCCCAAATGTGGTTCTTGGCCTGACTATGGGAGTGATGGGAATTTTCACTTTCTCCTCTATGAGGCAGGTAAGTCCCAAAGTAAAACAATTGAATGGTAGAAAGGATGGCCGGTAGCATCCAGAAAACAATTAGGTTTTCTACAGGAAGAAAAAGCTTTAAGATATTGAAAGTGACCGCCATAAGCAGAAATTGCCAGATCGTGACATATTGCCTGACAAAACTGAAATACCAAATCAAAAAATTATCCGAAGCATGGTAATCGGGATCCTGCTCTGTAGCTACATACCGATGATGCTCGTGGTGCTTGGGAAAAAGTCTCCAGTAGAAATTGTAAGAAAATAAGATCGCAGCAATCCAACCTATAGCATGATTTACTTTTTTATTGGAGGAAACCAAGCCATGCATGGCATCATGCGCAGTAATAAAAAGTCCAGTATAAAGATGGGTTTGTATCAAAACTCCTAGGTACACCAGTGGATTTGTCCAGGAGATATCCATCTGGAGCAGAAAAAACAGGGAAATCGACCAGAGTAAAATGACACTCAAACCGATTAGGATTCCCTTCGGATCGATGGAAGATTTAGATGCTGCCATATTCATGGGGGCAATTTCGGAATGTTTTGCTAGAAAGTAAGGATTCGCTCCTTTACTTGCTCCATCAGCCACATCGGAGTAGAGGTAGCTCCGCAGATTCCTACTTTTTCATTTGGATTGAACCAATTATCCTGCACTTGATCTGCGTTGGAGACAAAGTAGGTATTACTGTTTTTCTCTTTGCAAACATTGTACAGAACTTTTCCATTGGAGGATTTGGTACCGCTGACAAAGACAATCCGGTCAAATTTCTCAGCAAAAGCTCTGAGTTCTTTATCACGATTAGAGACCTGCCTGCAAATTGTATCATTGGTGTTCACCGTGATGCCGTTTTGCCTCAAGATCTCGTTGATTTCATAGAATTTATCTGTGCTCTTCGTTGTCTGAGAGTAAAGCGTGATGCTTTTGGGAAGACTTGCCAAATCGAGTTCTGAAATATCCTGAAAAACAACTGCCTTGTTACTGGTCTGTCCCAGCAATCCGATGACTTCAGCATGACCATGCTTGCCGTAAATATAGATCGTTTCATCCTTATCAAAAGAGTTTTTGATGCGATTCTGTAATTTCAATACCACCGGGCAGCTTGCATCAATAAGAATGAGGTTGTTTTTAATGGAAAGTTCGTAGGTCGATGGAGGCTCTCCATGTGCACGGATCAATACTTTTTCGTCTTTAAGCTCTTTCAAGGACTCATGATCTATAATCCGGAGTCCCTTTCTGGTCAGTCTGCTGACTTCCTCGTCATTATGGACAATATCCCCAAGGCAATAGAGGTATCCCTGCTCCTCGAGAATCTCCTCTGCCATTTCAATGGCATAGACTACCCCAAAGCAGAAACCTGAATGATCATCTATATGCACTTGAAGGTTTTTCATAGCCTATAAACTTTGAACGGAACGAATTGTTTTCCTGCTTCTGATGAATTCGAATATACTGATACTCAATAATAAAAGTGAAAAATTATACACCATATCTTCGATCGGTACTGTCCAAATCCGAATCCCAAGATTTTCAGAATTATTGTAAATCACTACCGGCTCTTGGGTAAATCCTCCCGTGAGGAGTCCATTGCATAGAAAAAATGGAATCAGAATTACAAGATATGCAAAGATGAATCTGCCCAATATTCGGTCTCCAAAAACGAGAAAATGACCCAGAATCACTGCAGCTCCAAAAAATGAATTGACTGAAGTATACATTTTATCCAGATGCATGAATCCAAATCCAATCAATAGAGGAACCATTATATAAACTAGCGGCTTGGCGACAGGCCTGAAAATATCCTTCGGGAAAAAATAAATCAAAACCTCATAGATAAATATGCAGGCATATGGCACCGTCAAGAAGAAAAGCCATTCCTCGAGCGGAAGATCAAAGAAATAAATCCCTAGGATATATCGAGGGTTAAATTCCCAAACTCCCCATAAAGTAAAGTAATGGTCCCAAACCAAAAACAGCGCACCCGTAAGAAAAATAGCCGGCATAAGCGCATACCATTGTCCCGAATAATTAACCCGGGATTCGAAAGATCTTGCTAATGGGTAGGAAATGGCGAAAATATTCAACGCCAGATAGAGGTAACTTTCCATAATTAGCTGATTCCGAATTTACTGCCGAAATAGGTTCCAAGCAGGAGGGTGATCTTTTTTGAATTGGGAATCCGAATTCGTTTTTGGGTGATCGTCTCTGCAGGAAGGGCTTTGATCTTGTCAAAGAGCTTCTGATAATACAGATAGGCTACTTTTACACCTAATTTGGCACCGCTTGGCAGTGCTTCTATACCAATCAGTGAATCATTGAAGTCATTTTGAATATCCTCTTCGATGGAGACTTTGGAAGTTTTGTCAAACTGAGTAAAATCCACTCCAGGAAAATAAATCCTCCCTCTTTCTTCGAAGTCGCTTTTGATGTCTCTGAGAAAATTTACTTTTTGAAATGCCGCGCCTAGTTTACAGGCGGGAGCTTTCAGTTGATCGTACATTTGTTGATCCCCTTCTACGAATATCCGCAGACACATCAGTCCCACCACTTCTGCAGATCCATAGATATATTCCTGGTACTTGCTGTCATTGTAAAGTCGGTAATCCAGATCCATTTCCATACTATGAAGGAAGGCTTCGATCAATTCCCGCTCGATATTATATTGATTGACAACCAGCTGAAAAGCATGCAAAATAGGATTCAGTGAGAGACCGACTTCAATCGCCTCATAGGTATCTTTCTTGAATCTGGCCAAAAGCCCAGCCTTGTCATGGTCATGAAATGTATCTACGATCTCGTCTGCAAATCGTACAAATCCATAGATGGCGTAGATGGGCAGATGAAACCTTTTGTCCAAAGTTTTGATCCCCAACGTAAAACTGGTACTGTAGCGTTGCGTGATCAGCTTGCTGCATTCAAGGGTAGTTTGGTCAAAGAGTTCGATCGCATTCATAATCTTTAAATACCATTTAATTTACGAATTGTTTTCTTTGATCACCTCTTTTGCTACCACATAGCCTGAGATCAAAGAGGGGGGAACTCCTGGCCCTGGCACAGTAAGCTGTCCTGTGTAGAATAGGTTTTTAACCTGCTTATTTTTCAGGGAGGGTTTTAAAAGTGCTGTTTGGGTAAGCGTATTGGCCAATCCATATGCATTTCCTTTGTAGGCATGATAGTCCGACTTGAAATCACTGTGTGCATAAGATCGCTTATAGATTACTTTGGATCTGATTTCTTGTCCGGTTATTTTCTCCAGACGATCCATGATAAGGTGGTAATACTTTTCTCTTGTCTCTTCAGAATCTTCCAAGTCAGGAGCGAGAGGTATCAGCAGAAAAAGATTCTCTTTTCCTGCTGGCGCTACTGTGGGGTCAGTTACCGAAGGAACTGAAGCATAAAAAAGCGGTCGCTCCGGCCAACGCGGATTTTTATATATCGCATCTGCGTGCGGCCCCAGAGGCTCGTCAAAAAACAGATTATGATGGCGAAGATTTTTTAATTTACTGTCTATACCCAAGTAAAAAAGTAAACTGGAAGGAGCCATTACCCGCTTGTTCCAATATTCCTCTGAATAGTTACTATATTTTGGATTGACCAAATGACGATCCACATGATGGTAATCGGCACCGGCCACGACGATATCTGCCTTGATGCGGTCTCCGTTTTTCAATCGGACAGTATTCGCCACTCCATTGAGAATTTCTATTTCCTCCACTTCGGAATTATATCGAATCGATACGCCTTTTTCATCGGCAAGCTTTACCATTCCTTTGATGATTTCATGCATTCCACCCTTCGGGTACCAGGTGCCCAGAGCGATATCTGCATAGTTCATCAGGCTATATAAAGCGGGGATATTGTCTGCTGTTTCTCCAAGGAAAAGCACAGGAAACTCCATTAAACGGATGATTTTTTCCGACTTGAAAAACTTACGAACATGCTTTGACATGGATTGAAAAATATCCATCCGAAGCATGTCCGCCAATAAAGCCGGAGAGGTAAACTCGAAAATTGATCGACTTGGCTTTTGTACCAAGTCATGGATCCCTACTTCATATTTGTATTTTGCCTGCGCCAGAAACTTATCCAGCTGAGCTCCCGCCCCGGGCTCAATATTTTCAAGCATGGCCTTGAACTCCTCCAGATTTGCAGGAATATCCAAGGTATCTTGCTCACCGTAAATCACGGCATAGGAAGGATCCAGCCGGACAAGCTCATAATAATCTGAGACTTTCTTACCAAAATGAGCAAAGTAGGAATCAAAGACATCGGGCATCCAGTACCAACTAGGTCCCATATCAAAAACAAACCCCCGGTGTTCGAACTTTCGGGCTCTTCCACCTGGGGATTCATTTTTTTCAAGAAGGGTGACTTTATAGCTGTTTGCCGCAAGATGTGTGGCTGCGGACAGGCCTGCAAATCCAGAGCCTATCACCACAACATGTTTTTTACTCATATCAGTTATTATGCCTGTATACTACTAGATCTTCCTTTAAAAACTTACGGGCAATATGAATTCTATTTTTAACAGTTCCAATTGGAATCTGGAGCTTGTCTGCGATCTCATGGTATTTGAAGCCTCTGAAGTGCATCATGAAAGGTACCTTATAGACGTCATCCAAACTATTGATGGCCTCATTGATATCATTCATTGCGAAATTACCGAAAACACCATTTTCGATCTGTGAACCGCTGGAATTAATGTAATGAAGATTATCGGTGGTATCTACAAAAGTTCCTCTTCGCACCATACGCTGATAGTTGGTGATAAAGGTGTTTTTCATAATCGTATAAAGCCAAGCTTTCAGGTTAGTACCTTCAGTAAACTTGTCTTTATTAGTAAACGCTTTTACCATTGTATCCTGCAAAAGATCATTGGCGTCATCCATGTCTCGTGTTAGTTTCAAAGCGAATGGCTTTAAAGAACTGGACATCTGATTGAGAGAGTAGCTAAATTCTAGAGTCGTCATGGTTATTGGTTTTGTTTAATCAAATTTAGCAAGGATTAAACAAAAAGCAAAGATTTTGTTGAATTTTTTTTATTTTTCATTAAACAAGATTTTTCAAAACATAAGAATTTTCACAAAAATGTGGCTCTGATACATTTAAAGGCATAAAAAAAGCACTTTCGAAAAAGTGCTTTTGTAGAATTATTTGTTTAAAAAGATAAACCGAATTTCTATACAGTTACCTCAAGTTCTTCCAGAAACTCCTTGATATCGCGGATATAGTTGAGCTGACGCACGTTTGCCGGGAAAGTAAGATCCTGGCCGATTACCTGATATCCGGTCACCAAGATCTCAGCATTGGAGAATCGCTCTGAGAGACCGTTTAAATATTCCTGTGCATACTCTGCTGAAGGGGAAGTGGTGATTACCGTCAAGAGGTATTCCGGTTTATGGATCTCATATACCTGACTCAAATCTTCATTTGGGGTACTCTGGCCAAGGTAAACCACTTTATGTCCTTTATTTTTAATTAAATAAGATGCAAAAAGGATGGATATCTCATGGAGCTCTCCTTCGGGAAGAAAGAGTAAAAATTTCTTTCCTCCACTGGATGGAACCTGTCCGTCTATTGCTACAATAAGTTTTTGCCTAACCAGATTGGAAATAAAATGCTCCTGTGCAGGATTAATTGCTCCTGTCTGCCATAGGACTCCTATTTTAGACATAAATGGATAAATAATATTGAGCATCGTCTGCTCAAAACCAAGTTTGAGAATATTGGTAGAGAGGATTTTTTCAAAGCGTTCTTCATCCATCTCGATCATGCAGATAGTCAAAGCGTGAATCTGATCATCGTGTGTCAGGGATCGATCAGTCAGTTTCATGACTTCTTCGCGCATGTCACTACGATCCATGGATGCGATTTTGCTGATTTTGAAACCGTTATCGTTCAGCAAAGCCACATTCAATATCAATTTCAAATCATCATCATCGTAGAAGCGGATATTGGTATCCGTACGTTTTGGACAAAGGAGATTGTAGCGCTGCTCCCAAATACGAAGAGTATGGGCTTTGATGCCAGATAATTGCTCGAGATCTTTTATTGAATATGTGCTCACAGTTCCTTCTCTTTAAAATATTCCTTTGGTACGATAAATAAGCCAAATGATACTGCGTCGTCTTTCTCATTGGTTCGGTGATGGGCCTGATGTGCTCTGAAAATGCCTTTAAGAAAACTTGACTTGGGCTTCTTAAACCATTTCATCCTTCGGTGGATCAACACGTCATGAAGGAAGAAATACAACATCCCGTACAGACTGATCCCAATTCCTATCCAAAATCGATAATCAAATTCCCCAACTCCTTTTATTATCAGCAAGACGGCGATACTGCCAAATAGCAAGGAAAATAAATCATTCAGCTCAAAAAAATATTTTGAGGGCTGATGATGGGTTTTATGAATGGTCCACAGCGGTCCATGCATAATATATTTATGTATTGCCCAGCCACTTATTTCCATCAGGGCAAATCCCAAAATGATAAATCCAATTGCTATGATCATTTGCTATACAACCTCCTGCATCGGTTTTTGTTATATCTTTTATTATTAACGTTTTGTTTAAAAAAACTGAAACTTTTAAATCGGTAAGGTGATATTTAAAATAGCAAAAAACAATATCATGGCTATTAGCAGGAACGGTGCCAGAGGATTCGATTTTTCGAAGTTGGCCTTTCTGAAAATCAGGTGGATGATAAAAGCCACACCAAACCAGCCCAGATAGTTCTGAGGTGGGATAACCTCAAACTTCCAATACCACATATCCAATGCTACAGCCACAGGTTCGATCACATAATCTACAGCTGTCATCGCCGTCGCTCCCAAAAATGCCGCATAGTAATCGTTCGGTATTTTACTGAAAACTACACCGGTACAATACGCTAATATAAACCAGTTTACTCCTATGATGATTGGAACTTCCCAGAGCTTTGGTCCCAAAGTAGGACCATAGACATAATCTCCGAACAGGTATCCAGTATGTATTCCGATTACTTCGGCACCAAAGCCTATCCAGAATGCCACGGAGGCAAAAATGGGAAAGGCGTCTGACCAACCTTTGTGAAAAGCCAAAATCAAACAGAGACTGAGCAGCAACTGGGCAGGTGTCAATTTCAAAAACAGAGACCGGTATTCCGGCAGACTCAAGCCGATAATCCCTACCAGGTAAATTGCTACAATCACAATTTTAGCAATCAAGAGCCCCGGATTTCTATTGGGAATTGATTGGCTGATGACTTTATGCATAGGGAATTGGATACTTCGAGGGCGAAAATTGAAGATTTCGATTTGGGATTCCTAACTTTGTCTTTCCGCAATTGTTGGCAAAAAAACGAAAATTAATCAAAATCAAGCGCTATGATTCTCTATAATATCACCTTTACCGTATCTACTGACATAGAGGAGGATTTTGTGGTGTGGATGAAAAACCAACATATTCCGGACATTTTTGCCACCGGACTCTTTTCAGATCATCGGTTTTATCGTCTGATGAACAGTACCAATGACGGAAGCACTAATTACAGCGTCCAGTTTTTTGCAGAATCCACTGCCAAATTGATTGAATATGAGAATCGCTTTGCCAATGCGCTCCGCTATGAGACTCAGGCAAGATACGGTGAAAAGGCACTTGCTTTTCGCACACTTCTGGAGTCGGTAGATTAATTTAAAGGTTTAAATAATTTAACATTAGAGTTTTCCTTTTTTATAGAAATAATTTTAGTTTAGAAAACTAATCGATTATTATTCTATGAAATACTGTTTACTCCTATTATCCTTCGCTTTACTTTTTTCTTGCGGAGGAAATTCCGCTGACGAGGCAAAAAACCAGACTTACACCGAAAATCAACTCGAGAATCTGAAGGTTTCCTTAGATACGGTCCGAGTGGATGTCGGGGAAGAACTGGTCATGTCCGGTGCCTACTACGGTTTTGGGCTGAGTGATGACGGTCAATCCATCTTTTTCGCCGAATCCCAGAGCTCAGAGGTTCATGAGATCGATCTGGCGGAGATGAAACTGCTTCGTCGGATTCCTTTTGAAAAAGACGGCCCGAATCGAGCTCCGGATTTCGTAGAGAGTTTTGATGTGCTGCCTGGTGATGAGTTTATGCTTGGTAATTATGCCATACAGGCTATCTATAATGACAAAGCAGAAAAAATTCAGGACCTCAAGCTCCGCGCTGAAGAGTACGATGGGATTGATGAATCCCTGGGAGGGCTTTATTCATCCTTAGCGGTGAGCCTGGACAAGAAAACGGCTTTTTCCCTTCCTGCTCCTTTTGGAGAGTTTACCGAGGGGCTTGCAGTTTTGGATATAGAAAAGCGAACTGGGAAATTGATCGAACTTCCTGCATTGGACCTGACCCAAAATTTCCGCGTCACCTTTTCACAAAATGGAGGAATGACTACCTCAGGGGATATGATCCAAATGAAAAAAATAAAAGATCAACTGGTCATATATTCGGGAAGTACAGCCGACATCTATCTGTATGATATGCCTACTGACTCTTTGAAGCACATCAAGTTCAATCATCAGCTGGTAGAAAATAACAAAACGGGAACCTTCAAAACTCAAGCTGCATCTCAGGACGAACGGAGAGAGATTTCCGGTCAAATTCAGAAGCAAATCACTTTCTATGGATTCAATTGGGATGAAAACAGACAGCAATATTTTCGTTTTGGTGCAAAAAGCAATGGCATGGCAGAGTCGGGGGAGCCACTTCCCAAAGACATATTTTTATTTAGCTATGACCCGGATTTCAATCTACTGGGAGAGAAAAAAGTGGAAGAACTTTCCAATGTTGCTTTCAACACCTTTTTCTTCGAAGAAAAAATGCACTATTACTGGCCTGTGGATGAAGACCCCGGATTTGTGGTCATGACGTTAGACTTTTAATCACACCTTAACTATGAAGAAACTTGTTTTCCCACTACTCTTTGCTGCTTTGGCTTTTTCCTGTGGAGAAAGCAGCACATCCGAAACAGCTGAAGCCGGCAATCTGCTTGAAAATCTAACCATCACAGTGGATACTGTGGTCGTCGATCCGGGAGAGGAGATTATCAACTTGGCGCAAGGCTTATATCTTTCCGATCTTGCGGCAGATCATCAGACTCTTTACCTCTTCGACGACCAAGATCATACCCTCTCGGTTATCGATCTGGACGGGTTGCAGTTAAAGGAAAAACTACCGTTTGAAAAAGAAGGCCCCAACGGCGTAGGAGATTACATATCTGACATACAGGCAAGGGAAAACGGTAATTTCTTATTTACCAACTACCTGCGTTCAGGTTTATTCAATCGCAGCGGGGAAAAAATCATGGATTTTAATTTTACCCCTAAAGATATTCAAGGGATTGAATCGGATATGGAAAGCCCGATGACAAGGAATGTGGTGCTCAGTGAAGATGGGAAAACCCACTATTCTCTGCCAACTGATTTCTATTCAGGGAGTCAGAAATTTGCAATTGTGGATCCAAGCGCCAAAACCGGAAGGATGCTGGATATCCCTGCCATGGACAAGGCAGCAGACTTTAGAATCATCCTCACCAGCGGCCAGTCCATGATGATCTCTTTGGAAGAAACGGATCTCAAAAAAATCGGCAATTCACTGTTTATTACCTCCTCTTTCACCAGCAAAGCCTATCGATTCGATTTGGAAAAAGACAGCTTACAGTTGTTCGAATTCCCACACCAGCTGACAGCGATCGAACGGGTCGGTGAAATCAAAAATGAAGTTTCATCGCAGGAGGAGTTTGATGCAGAACGGGCCAAGCTTTCCAGTCAGATTCTTTACAAACCATTTATTTGGGACGATAAATCGAAGCGATTTTACAGGTTCAGTCAGATCCAGCTGCCAAAAGTCGACAAGGAACTTCCAAATAAGTATGAAGTATTTCTTCATGCCTATGATGAAAATCTCCAACTGATCGGTGAAAAAAAACTCGATGAGCTGGATGCCACTCCGTCCTATCCTTTCTTTAAAGACGGCAAGCTCTGGTCCTATGTCAATGTGGAGGATGAGCTAGGCTTCGCAGTATTCACTTTTGATTTTTAAACGATGAAAAAACTAATACCTGTTCTATTCCTGATTGCTTTAGCCTCTTGCGGGAAAAAGAGTGATTCTGAGAAGGTGAAATCCGACCTTAAGATTGAAAGTCTGAGCTATACTGTGGATACTGTTTTGGTCGACCCGGGAGATAGTATTCTTTTTGCCAACAGACTAGCGATCTCTTTAGATAAAAAAACCCTTTTTAACTTTAACTCAAGAAAGGCTGAACTAGACATCATAGACCTAGATCAGCTAGTTATCCGCGATCGGATTTCGTTTGAAAAAGAAGGGCCTCTGGGCATAGGTAAATATGCGTCAAGCATCCAAGAAACAAATTCGGGAGAGCTATTTATTTTCGGTTTCTCGGATCTTCGAAAACTAAATAAGCAAAAAGATTCATTGACTATTTTCCAGTTTGCTATAGCGGAGTTTGGAGGGGATGGTTTGGAAGAAATCGAGGAACTCAAGTTTAGTTTTTTGGTATCAGAGGACGGGAGCAAGTATTTTGCACCTTACGGGGAACAAGGTTTTCAAAAGGCAAATACCGGGATTGCAATCGTGGAGTTAGCCACTATGGATCTGAAAAAAGTGCCTTTAGATCTATTTGAGAGGAGTAACCAATATGTTCGCAGATTTATTGAAGATGGTAAACTTCAATCTCAAAGCAATGAAATGATTGATATTTACCCCCTTAAAAATAAGCTGATTATCTCCTCCCACAATTTTAATGAAGCATACCTATATGAGCTGGGTACTGGATTGCTGACGCATAAAG
>CAZFSC010000014.1:1495-42786 GCA_964521585.1 uncultured Limnohabitans sp. | reverse complement strand
TGGTTATACTTTCATTATTTCAATTTCTTTCTTGGCCAGAAGCTCATCGATTTTCACTGAATATTGATCCGTCAATTTTTGGACTCGATCTTCTGCCCGCTTAATCTCATCCTCGGCAGTACCTTCTTTTTGAAGTTTTTTGAGTTCGTCATTCGTGTTTTTTCGGACCGTACGCAAGGAAATTTTACCTTCCTCCGCTTCGTGTTTGGCCTGTTTCACCAGCGAGATCCTACGCTCCTCTGTCAATGCCGGGATAGTTAAAATAATCAGTTCTCCGTTGTTTTGAGGGGCAAGTCCGAGATCGGAGTTAATGATTGCTTTCTCAATTTCTGAAATTAAAGAGCGCTCAAATGGTTTGATCGCCAATGTTCTTGCATCCGGAGTATTGACCGATGATACTTGATTAAGAGGAGTGGGAGCCCCGTAATATTGTACCATTATTCCATCCAGCATGTTCGGCATGGCTTTGCCTGCTCTGATTTTCAATAGTTCTCCTGCAGTGTGATCCACTGCTTTTTGCATCAGTTCTTGTGCTTCGTCAAGATGTAGTTCGATTTCTTCCATGATTTTATTCTTATGAAGTGATCAGCGTTCCTATTTTTTCTCCTTTTACCAATTTGGCAAGATTATCCTCTTTGTTCATATCAAAAACAATTATAGGCAAATTGTTTTCCTGGCAAAGTGTGAATGCAGTCATGTCCATTACGCTGAGATTTTTCTTGTAGACGTCTTGGAATGATATGGTGTCATATTTTGTCGCAGTGGGATCTTTTTCCGGATCCGCAGAGTAGACGCCATCCACCCGGGTACCTTTGAGTACCACTTCAGCTTCTACCTCGATGGCCCGAAGACTGGCAGTGGAATCGGTGGTGAAATAAGGATTGCCGATACCGGCTCCGAAGATGACTATTCTTCCTTTTTCCAGATGTCGAATGGCCCGTCTCCGGATGAAAGGTTCGCACACACTTTCGATTTTGATCCCGGACATCAGACGGGTATACATACCTCCTTGTTCCAATGCACTTTGTAAAGCCATCGCATTGATCAGCGTAGCGAGCATTCCCATGTAATCTCCTTGAACTCGGTCGATACCCGATTTCTCTGCCTGTACTCCTCTGAAAATATTGCCCCCACCAATGACAATTGCAATCTCAATTCCCATTTCTTTCACTTTCTTTATTTCTTGGGTGTATTGCTGAAGTCTATTTGGGTCGATCCCGTAATTCTTTTCCCCCATTAGTGCTTCGCCACTGAGTTTGAGCAATATTCGCTTGTATTTCATTTGTTTATGTGTTGTTTTCAGGTCTTTGTGATAAGGATTAAATGAAAATTCACCAATCTAAAAATGCAACTAAGACAATCAGTTGGGATCCAATAATCCTCCAAATATAATTTGTTCAATTCATATTGCTAGGCAAAAATTAAAATTGAATAAGAACCTGATTTTTTTCCACACTGTCTTTCAGATTTACTTTGACAGATTTGACGATTCCATCTCCTGCCGCTTTGATGATATTTTCCATCTTCATTGCTTCCAGAATCAGTACCACGTCTCCCTTTTTCACCTCGTCACCGACTTTGACTTTAAGGTCCAAAATCAGTCCGGGCATAGGGGCTTTGATGTCCTTGATCCCTGTGGAAGCAGCAATGTTCATCCCCAGTTTTTCAAGCATCAGATCGCTGTTATCTTTCAGCTGCAAGGTGGAGACTTTGTTTCCGATTCGGATTTGAACCGATTTGGTTTCTTTGTCCACTTCGAGCAATTCTGCTTCGATGGATTTGTTTTCATGAATCAGGTGGACTTTACGGTTGGATATCCATTTCAAATCCCAATGGATGGGTTTACCGTTTACATGGAGCACATCATCGGTTTTTTCGACTGAATAGCTCTTATTTTGGGCGATTACTTTAAACATTCCTGTTAATTTGAAGCCGAATATACAATTTCCTAATAAAGGAGGCTGTTTTCTTTACAAAACCATGATGAAACAAATCTTTTTCGCATTCACCACGAACATGAGATCAAATCTGCTTTTGCTGCTTCTGATAGCAACTTCCCTGTTGGTTTCGTGCAGATCAAACTCAATTCTCAGAAGTCCCCAAGACATTCAGGAAGAAATAGTGGATATACCACTCGCGATTGAATCTCCGGAAAATGACTCCGTCAATCTAAAACTTATTCAATTGCAGAAGGAGTACGAAATTCAATCCTATCGAGCTTCTCAGCGGAAAGATTTTGATATACTTCATACGGAACTTGATCTGGCTTTTGATTTCCAAGATCAGACTGTAATCGGTAATGCAAATTTGAAGCTGAAGCCTTTTCGGTATCCACAAAGGGTGCTGAAACTGGACGCCCAGGATTTTGAAATTGGCAAGATTTTCTATTTACGGGGCGATGAAAAGACTTCTTTGGCCTATAGATATGATGATCAACAGCTGACTATTTATTTGCCTGAGGAGTTGTCATCCAAAGATACCTTTCAAATTACTTTCGATTACACAGCTTTTCCCAATCGCAATGCTGGATCGGGAAGTCAGGCGATCACAGATACAAAGGGACTTTACTTCATTGACCCATTGGATACGATAGCTGGAAAACCAACGATGATCTGGACCCAAGGAGAGACTATGCACAATTCCAAGTGGTTTCCCACCATAGATCATCCTAATGAGCGATTTACCCAGCGCTTGAATCTGACTCTTCCTGATAGTATGGTTTCTATCAGCAATGGGATTTTGATCGGGAGCCAAGACTTGGGTAATGGATTCAAGGTGGAAAGTTGGGAGCTGAATATTCCACACGCCCCTTATTTGACTGCTTTAGCAATCGGGAATTTTGGAAAAGCGACAGCTTCCTGGAATGATATTCCGCTGGGATATTATGTGGAGAGAGGTTTTGAAAAAGGCGCTGCAAAAGTTTTCCAGCATACTCCCGAGATGATGGATTTCTTTTCTGAGCTTACAGGAGTGAAGTATCCCTGGCCAAAGTACGATCAGGTGGTGGTTCGGGATTTTGTTTCTGGGGCCATGGAAAATACAACGGTCTCCATTTTTATGGAAGAGCTGAAGTTGAATGAGCGGGAGGCCATCGATTCAGAGTGGGATTACATCATCGCCCATGAGCTATTCCATCAATGGTTTGGCAACTACGTGACTGCAGAATCCTGGTCAAATCTAACCTTGAATGAAGCCTTTGCCAACTACAGCGAATTTCTCTGGAATGAGCATAAATACGGAGTTGATCAGGCCAAGCTTAAATTGATTGCAGAGACTGAGAATTATTATACAGAGGCTGACCAGAAAAAAGTTGATTTGATCCGCTTTCAATATGCAGATGCTGAAGATATGTTTGACTCCCACAGTTATTCCAAAGGAGGAGTGGTCCTACATATGCTTCGCGAATACCTGGGCAAGGAAGTTTTCTACGAAAGTTTAAACGAATATCTTGAAACAAACGCCCTGAATAGTGTGGAGGTGCATGACCTGCGAAGATCATTCGAAAGGGTGAGTGGGCAAGATCTGAATTGGTTCTTTAATCAGTGGTTTCTTGCCAAAGGCCATCCGGAATTAAAAGTGGAGGTTGATTACTCCCAGCCTGATAATATTTTGCTTTCAATCAGTCAGGAGCAGGACCTGACGGAACTGCCGCTGTTTCAGCTACCTTTCGAAGTAAGTTGGTACGTGGACGGAAATCGTTTTTCCAAAAAATTCTTTTTAGACAAAGCTTTCCAACAATTTGCCTTAGAGAACAAAGATCCCGTAATGCAAATCTTTTTTGATGAGGAGAAAAATTTGCTTGCGGAAATTTCAATTGAAAAAAGCACTTCAGAATACCGGCAGCAGTATGAGATTTCCAAAATTGGGATCGCAAGGTACGAGGCTTTAGATAGTTTGGTGGCTTTAGCCGCTCTTGAAGAATTGGAATCTATTCTGCCAAAAGCAGTAAGTGATGAGTTTTGGGCTATTCGTGAGTCTGCTTTGCGAATCCTGCAGCGAAATACAGAATGGCTGACTGCCAATCCAGAATTGGAAAACACAGTTTTCAGAATGGTAGAGTCTGATTCTAGAAATTCGGTACGAGCCGGAGCAATAGATGTATTAGCTGCCTATGATCCGGTCAAATACCAAAATACATTTAAGTTGTTGACAACTGAGCCATCCTATTTGGTGGCAGGCTCGGCTCTGATGGGTTTGATGGCAGATGGGATCGAATTGGAAGAGTCCTTTATCGAGCGATTTGAGGATGAGACAAACTTCAGGATGGTGATCCCTGTTGCGGACTATTACATTACAAATTCCATAAGCGATAAAGGAGCTTGGTTTCATAAACATCTTTCCAGCCTTTCTGGGGAGGGCCTATATTTTTATTTGGGATATTATGGTGAATATTTTAGCCGATTTCCCGAGGCAGGCAAGACGGAAGCATTAGATAGGCTTTATGCTCTCATGACAGAAAATTCTAAATCTTTTATTCGTTTGGGGGCCTTTCAGGCTCTTTTGGCCTTTGCCGATGAGGAGGGAATAGTCAAGGAATTACTGCGCTTAGCGGAGCTGGAATCCGATCCTGAGTTGAAAATGTACTATGCGTATTTTCTGGAGGCATTAAAATCAGAAAATTAAGCGATTGATTTCTAATAGATTGGAAATTAATGAAACAAAATATCGTGAATTTTGAAATCCTTGTTTTGAATCTATGGGAAAAGCCTATAATTTTGCCATCCGTTACGATAGATAGACCCAGGAAAAGCCTGGGAATTCGAGTGTAATAAGGGGGAATACCAAAGCGGCCAACTGGGACGGACTGTAAATCCGTTGACTTATGTCTTCACAGGTTCGAATCCTGTTTCCCCCACACCATTGCATTAATGCGAAATTTTTTTCTAATTTTGCAGGGCAAAAAAAATTCGGCTTAGCCGGATACAAGCGGGAGTAGCTCAGTTGGTAGAGCGGCAGCCTTCCAAGCTGCAGGTCGCGGGTTCGAGCCTCGTCTCCCGCTCTGTATTTTTCTTATTATAAGAAAAATATAAGGGTCTAAGCCGACGTAGCTCAGGGGTAGAGTACTTCCTTGGTAAGGAAGGGGTCACGGGTTCAAATCCCGTCGTTGGCTCAAAACGGCTTTAATAAATAACTAAATATATCTTTAAACTTAAACTGAGGATTTTCACGCATGGCAAAAGCACAATTCGACCGTTCCAAGCCGCACGTTAACATCGGTACGATTGGACACGTAGACCATGGCAAAACTACTTTGACTGCTGCCATTACTACGGTATTGGCTTCAAAGGGTCTGTCTGAATTAAGAGATTTCTCTTCTATCGACAACGCTCCGGAAGAAAAAGAAAGAGGTATCACCATTAACACCTCTCACGTAGAATATCAAACTGAGAAAAGACACTACGCTCACGTAGATTGTCCTGGTCACGCTGATTACGTTAAAAACATGGTAACAGGTGCCGCTCAAATGGATGGCGCTATCCTAGTGGTAGCTGCTACTGACGGACCAATGCCACAAACTAGAGAACACATTCTTTTGGCTCGCCAGGTAGGTGTACCTCAACTAGTGGTATTTATGAACAAAGTTGATATGGTGGACGATCCTGAGCTTCTTGAGCTTGTGGAAATGGAAATCAGAGAGCTTCTTTCATTTTATGAATTTGACGGTGATAATATCCCTGTAATCGCTGGTTCTGCACTTGGTGCATTGAACGGTGATGAGAAGTGGGTAAACACTGTAATGGAACTTATGGATGCAGTGGATAGCTACATTCCTCTTCCAGAAAGAGCTGTTGACAAGGATTTCTTGATGCCAGTAGAAGACGTATTCTCGATCACAGGTCGTGGTACAGTGGCTACAGGTAGAATCGAAAGAGGTGTTGTAAACTCTGGTGAAGCAGTAGATATCATCGGTATGGGAGCTGAAGGCTTGAAGTCTACAGTGACCGGAGTAGAGATGTTCCGTAAGATTCTTGACAGAGGTGAAGCAGGTGATAACGTAGGTCTATTGCTAAGAGGTATTGAAAAATCACAAATCAAACGTGGTATGATTATCTGTAAGCCAGGATCTGTGAAGCCTCACGCTCACTTTAAGGCTGAAGTTTACGTTCTTTCTAAAGAAGAAGGTGGACGTCACACTCCATTCTTCAACAGATACAGACCTCAGTTTTACCTTAGAACAACTGACGTAACTGGTGAGATCACTCTTCCAGAAAACGTAGAAATGGTAATGCCAGGTGATAACGTTACGATTGAAGTAAATCTTCTTTCTGCAGTAGCACTTGAAAAAGGTCTTCGTTTTGCAATCCGTGAGGGTGGTAGAACAGTAGGAGCTGGTCAGGTAACTGAGATTCTAGACTAATCACTTTTGATTACAAGATAAATACAATGCGACCCTGAATATTATTGGGGTCGCATTTGTTTCTTAAGAGATCTTTATCTAATTTTGCGTTCCCATTAGCGGAGCGTTCATTCACACGGGCATAGTTCAACGGCAGAATAGCGGTCTCCAAAACCGTTGATGGGAGTTCGAATCTCTCTGCCCGTGCCAATAAGTAAGTACACTATGAATCTGAAAAACTTTGTTCTGGAGTCTTATGACGAAATGGTAAACAAGGTCACATGGCCTAAGTATTCATTTCTTCAAAATAGCGCAGTATTGGTATTGGTAGCATCCCTTATTTTCGCACTGTTTATCGGTGTGATTGATTTGGGATTTGAGAATATCATGAAATGGTTTTATGATTTGTTCTAATAGAATTTAAATTACAGGATGGCTGAACATAAGTGGTACGTACTCAGAGTAGTAGCGGGTCAGGAAAAGAAAACTAAAACCTATCTGGAGAATGAAATCTACAGAGAGAAGATTGAAGAATTCATTCCTGACGTATTGATTCCTTCTGAGAAAGTATATGAGATGCGTAACGGCAAAAAGCGTGTCCGGGAAAGAAATTTCTTCCCTGGCTATGTGCTTGTCAATGCAGATCTATCAAATGGTGAGGCCAATCACGTAATTACAAGTATTCCGGGAGTGATCGGTTTCTTAGGTTCAAACTCCGGGGGAGCTTCCAAAACCCCTGAGCCATTACGTCAGTCAGAAATCAACCGTATTTTAGGTAAGGTTGAAGAGATTGATGAGTTTGCTGAGAAACTGGATACACCATTTATAGTCGGAGAGACCGTTAAAGTAATGGACGGTCCTTTCAGTGGGTTTACCGGGACAATAGAGGAGATATTTGAAGAGAAGAAGAAATTGAATGTTATGGTCAAGATCTTCGGAAGAAATACTCCTGTAGAATTAAACTTCATACAAGTAGAAAAACAAGACTAAACAATGGCTAAGGAAATCACTGGTTATTTAAAACTACAGGTGAAAGGTGGCCAGGCAAACCCGTCGCCTCCAGTTGGTCCGGCTCTTGGTTCCAAGGGTCTGAACATCATGGAGTTTTGTAAGCAGTACAATGCACGTACCCAGGATAAAATGGGTCAGGTGTTACCTGTATTGATTACGATCTACTCTGATAAGTCTTTCGACTTTGTGGTTAAAACTCCTCCTGCAGCAAATCTGTTGCTTGAGGCCGCAAAGGTGAAAAGCGGATCTGCAGAGCCTAACCGTAAGAAGGTAGGTTCCGTATCCTGGGATCAGGTAAGAGAGATAGCGGAGGTAAAAATGCCTGACCTGAATGCTTTCAGAGTTGAGTCTGCCATGAAAATGGTGGCTGGAACAGCACGAAGCATGGGAATCACAGTATCTGGTAAAGCCCCTTGGGAAGTATAAATAAAAAACAATGGCTAAGTTAACAAAAAAGCAAAAAGAAGCTCTTTCTAAGTACGACCCAAGCCAAGTGTACTCCCTTGAGGCAGCTTCTTCTATTTTGAAGGAAATATCATTGGCAAAATTTGACGCTTCAGTAGATATCGACGTCCGTTTGGGCGTAGATCCTCGTAAAGCAGATCAAATGGTAAGAGGTGTAGTAGCCCTTCCTCATGGTACAGGCAAAGACATCAAAGTATTGGTGCTTTGTACTCCTGATAAAGTAGATGAAGCCATCGAAGCAGGTGCAGATTACGCTGGTTTGGACGACTACATTGCAAAGATCGAAGGTGGATGGACTGACATTGATGTCATCATCACCATGCCTAACGTCATGGCAAAAGTAGGTAGATTAGGTAGAGTATTGGGACCGAGAGGTCTAATGCCAAACCCTAAATCAGGAACAGTAACGCTAGATGTAGCAAAGGCTGTAAAAGAAGTAAAAGCGGGTAAGATTGACTTCAAAGTGGATAAATTTGGAATCATTCATGCCGGTGTAGGGAAAGTGTCTTTCACCCCTGAGCAAATTCAGGATAACGTAAAAGAATTGATCCTTACTATTTCTAAGATGAAGCCTTCTTCATCAAAAGGAACGTATTTCAAGAGTATATATTTATCCAGTACAATGTCTCCTGGAATTGCAGTAGACAAGGGTAGCATTCAAGGTATTTAATCATGACTAGAGACGAAAAGAAAGAAATAATCGACGGTCTTACCGAGAAGTTCAAAGAAACCCCTTTCTTCTACATTACTGATGCTTCAGGTTTTTCTGTAGCTCAGACCAATTCATTCCGAAGAGCTTGTTACGAAAAAGGAATCGAGTACAAAGTGTACAAAAATACCTTGATCGCAAAAGCCTTGGAAAACCTCGAAGCTGACTACTCCAAGTTGTCATCTGAGGCGTTGAAAGGATTCTCTGGAATATTATTCTCCAAAGAGACAAGTAACTTACCAGCAAACCTTTTGCTGGATTATAGAAAAAAAATAGGTAAAAAAGAGACTAGACCTGTTTTCAAAGGAGCTGCTATTGATTCTGATGTATTCATCGGTGAAGCAAACCTTGAGATGCTGTCTAAACTCAAGTCAAAGCAGGAATTGCTAGGCGATCTAATCGGATTGCTACAGTCACCGGCGATGAACCTTATTTCTGCATTGCAAAGCGGTCAAAACAATCTGACCGGTGTGTTGAAAACACTTGCAGAAAGAGAAGAAAAATAATACTAAAAAAATCATTCAAACAAATAATTAAATTTCAAATACAATGGCAGATCTTACACAACTTGCAGATCAGTTGGTAAACTTGACTGTAAAAGAAGTTAAAGAATTGACAGATATTCTTAAGGATCAGTATGGCATCGAGCCTGCTGCTGCTGGTGCAGTAGTAGTTTCAGGTGGCGGAGCTGGTGCTGGAGAAGCTCCTGTAGAAGAAGAGAAGACGGCATTCGACGTTATCTTGAAGTCTGCTGGTGCATCTAAGCTGGCAGTTGTTAAACTTGTTAAAGAATTAACTGGTCTAGGGCTTAAAGAAGCAAAAGACTTAGTGGATTCAGCTCCAAAAGCGCTTAAAGAAGGCGTGGCTAAGGACGAAGCTGAAGGCTTGAAGAAGTCTTTGGAAGAGGCTGGTGCTGAAGTAGAGATTAAATAATTTGCGTAGCCGAGACTGTTTTGTCTAGGCTTAGCACCTAAGACCTGACTATTTTAGTCAGGTCTTTTCCTGTTTATGCACAGGCTCTAATTTGCATTATTCCAAGCGAAAATTGAATTATTTCGCTATTAAATTTCACCATAAACATACACTACCTTGGCTATCAAGAATCAAACCGAAAGGAAAAGTTTCTCCTCCATTAAGGTGGTCAAAGACTATCCGGATTTTCTAGATATTCAGCTGCAGTCTTTTAAAGACTTTTTTCAGCTGGATACACCTGCCGAAAAGCGCCGGGCAGACGGCTTATTTAAAGTATTCGCAGAAAACTTCCCAATCAGTGACTCCAGAGAGAATTTTACTTTGGAATTCATCGATTATGCAGTAGATCCTCCAAAATACAGTGTGGGCGAATGCATTGACCGTGGCTTGACCTACTCAGTCCCGTTAAAAGCAAAATTGAGATTGCTTTGTCATGATGAGGACAATGAGGATTTCGAGACAATCGAACAAGAAGTATTCTTAGGTAACCTTCCCTACATGACGGAAAAGGGTTCCTTTGTAATCAATGGTGCGGAAAGAGTAATTGTATCTCAGCTTCACCGTTCTCCGGGTGTATTCTTTGCCCAGAGTAAGCACACCAACGGTACTAAGCTATATTCTGCCAGAATTATCCCTTTCAAAGGTTCCTGGATCGAATTTGCTACTGATATCAACAATGTCATGTATGCTTACATCGATCGTAAAAAGAAGTTCCCTGTTACCACGCTACTAAGATCCATTGGTTACGGTACTGATAAGGATATTCTTGATCTTTTCGGACTTTCAGAGGAAGTACCGACTACCAAAGCAGCTTTGAAGAAAGCAGCTGGAAGAAAACTTGCCGCTCGTGTGCTAAGAACATGGGTTGAAGATTTCGTGGATGAGGATACAGGAGAGGTAGTTTCAATTGATAGAAATGAAGTCTTGCTTGAGAGGGATACTGTCCTGACTGATGAAGACATTGAAATGATTTTGGACTCAGGCGCAAAAAGCATTATCCTTAATCGGGAAGATGTCAATGTTGCTGAATTCTCAATTGTATATAACACGCTTCAAAAAGATAATTCAAATTCTGAAAAAGAAGCGGTAGAGGTGATTTATCGCCAATTAAGAAATACCGAAGCTCCGGATGAGTCAACAGCGCGTGAAGTAATTCACAGCTTGTTTTTCTCAGACAAGAGATATGACTTGGGTGAAGTAGGACGATATAGAATCAATAAAAAGCTTGGTCTTGATATTGATCCTGAGAAAATCGTGCTTACCAAAGAAGATATCATTTCTATCGTCAAGTATTTGATCGGATTGATCAACTCCAAAGCGGTTGTAGATGATATTGATCACTTAAGTAACAGAAGAGTACGTACAGTAGGGGAGCAGCTTTATAGCCAGTTTGGTGTAGGTCTTGCCAGAATGGCGAGAACGATCCGTGAGCGGATGAACGTTCGTGATAACGAAGATTTCAAGCCAGTTGATTTGATCAATGCCCGTACACTTTCTTCTGTTATTAATTCCTTCTTTGGAACAAACCAACTTTCTCAGTTTATGGATCAAACCAATCCATTGGCGGAGTTGACTCACAAGAGAAGACTTTCTGCTTTGGGTCCAGGTGGTCTTTCCAGAGAAAGAGCAGGTTTCGAAGTTCGGGATGTTCACTATACGCACTACGGTCGTCTGTGTACTATCGAAACTCCGGAAGGTCCAAACATTGGTCTGATTTCTTCACTTTGTGTTCATGCAAAGGTGAACTCAATGGGATTCTTGGAGACTCCTTATAGAAAAGTGAAGGATGGAAAAGCAGGCATGAAAGAAGAGGATATTGTGTTCCTGACTGCTGAAGAAGAAGATGATCATAACATTGCTCAGGCAAATGCTCCGCTTAACGATTCCGGTAAATTCATCAACGATAAGGTAAAAGCTAGATTCGAGGGCGATTTCCCAGTATTGGAGCCGTCTGAGATCACTTACATGGATATCGCTCCCAATCAGATTGTATCTGTGGCTGCATCTCTTATTCCTTTCTTGGAGCATGATGATGCAAACAGAGCCTTGATGGGATCCAACATGCAGCGTCAGGCAGTTCCTTTGCTTAAAGCTGAAGCCCCAATCGTGGGTACAGGCCTTGAAGCAAAAGCAGCTGTAGACTCCAGATCTTTGATTATCGCTGAGGCGGATGGGGTAGTGGACTATGTCGATGCACGTAAAATTGTCATCAAATATGACCTTAGCGAGGATGAATTGCTGGTCAACTTCACAGACGAATACAAGTCCTACGACCTGATCAAGTTTAGAAGAACTAACCAAGATACTACGATCAATTTGAGTCCTTTGGTGTTGAAAGGCCAAAAGATCAAAAAAGGACAGGTATTGGTAGAAGGATATTCGACTAATGAAGGTGAGTTGGCTTTGGGTAAAAACCTTAAAGTGGCTTACATGCCTTGGCAAGGATACAACTTCGAGGATGCGATCGTAATATCTGAGCGTGTAGTACGTGAGGATATCTTTACTTCGATCCACGTGGAAGAGTTCCAGTTGGAAGTAAGAGATACGAAGAGAGGAGAAGAAGAATTGACTTCTGAAATTCCAAACGTATCAGAAGAGGCCGTTAAAAACCTCGATGAGAATGGTATCATCAGCATCGGAGCCGAAGTAAAAGAAGGAGATATTATCATCGGTAAGATCACTCCTAAAGGAGAAACTGATCCTACACCAGAAGAGAAGCTCTTAAGAGCAATCTTTGGTGACAAAGCCGGAGATGTGAAAGATGCTTCCTTAAAAGCTTCACCTTCCCTTAATGGTGTGGTAATCGAAACCAAGCTATTCTCAAGACCTAAAAAGGATAAAGACGTTCGTGCCAAAGCAAAAGCTGAGGTAGAGAAACTTAAATCCAAATATTCAAGAGATCTTTTGGCAATCCGAGCCAAGATGATCAATAAACTGGTAGCGATTCTGGATGGTAAGACTTCTCAGGGAGTTAGACACAAGTTTGGCGATGAGATTATCTCTAAGGGAACTAAATTCAATGCGAAAAACATTGAAAGTAACCTGTTCCCTGCAAAGAATCCATATAGAGACGAAAGCAACTACAATGTTCCTGAAGAAGCCAACTTGATTGCCGATATCATCCTTGATGATTGGACTAAAGATGAGCATACCAATAATTTGGTTTCTCAATTGGTGAAAAACTTCATCAACTCCAGAAACGAAATTAGCGGAAACTTCAAGCGTGAGCGATTTACGCTGGAAGTAGGAGATGAATTGCCTGCTGGAATCGTACAACTTGCCAAAGTTTACATTGCCAAAAAGCGTAAGCTTAAAGTTGGGGATAAGATGGCAGGTCGTCACGGAAACAAAGGGATTGTAGCCCGAATTGTAAGAGACGAAGATATGCCATTCCTTGAGGATGGAACTCCAATGGATATTGTATTGAATCCACTGGGTGTACCTTCTCGAATGAACATCGGACAGATCTTTGAAACCGTACTTGCTTGGGCAGGTCAGAAACTAGGTAAAAAGTATGCAACACCAATCTTTGATGGAGCTACTTTGGAAGAAGTATCAGCAGAATTGGAATTGGCGGGATTGCCAGCTTATGGAAGAACCTATCTTTATGATGGTCTTTCTGGGGTGAAATTTGACCAACCAATTACCGTAGGAGTTGCCTACATGCTGAAGCTTGGCCACTTGGTAGATGATAAGATGCACGCAAGATCTATCGGACCTTATTCATTGATTACGCAGCAGCCTTTGGGTGGTAAAGCCCAGTTTGGTGGACAGCGTTTCGGTGAGATGGAAGTGTGGGCATTGGAGGCATTCGGTGCTTCTCATGTCCTACAGGAGATCTTGACAGTGAAGTCAGATGACGTGATCGGTAGAGCAAAAGCCTATGAAGCTATTGTGAAAGGTGAAAACCTTCCTAAGCCTAATATTCCTGAATCATTCAATGTATTGGTTCATGAATTAAGAGGATTGGCTCTTGAAATTACCCTGGATTAATAAAGTGAATTAGGGCTCGCGAGGGCCCTTTACATATCTTCAAAAAACTATGGCGTTTAGAAAAAACAAAAAACTCAACAATGATTTTTCAAGAGTCACTGTCAGCCTAGCTTCCCCAGAATCTATTCTGGATAGTTCCAATGGCGAAGTGACCCAGCCAGAGACTATCAATTACAGAACTTACAAACCAGAAATGGGTGGTCTGTTCTGTGAGCGAATCTTTGGTCCAGTCAAAGACTGGGAATGTCATTGTGGCAAGTACAAGCGCATCAGGTATAAAGGCATTATCTGCGACCGTTGCGGCGTAGAGGTGACTGAAAAGAAAGTACGAAGAGAGCGAATGGGACACATTGAACTGGTGGTTCCGGTAGCTCATATTTGGTATTTCAAATCCCTGCCAAACAAGATTGGTTACCTTTTAGGGTTACCGACTAAAAAGCTGGACCAAATTGTATATTACGAGCGATATGCGGTAGTACAACCAGGTATCAAAGCGGAAGAAGGTGTACAGTATTTGGACTTCCTTACTGAAGACGAATATTTGGACATCATGGATAAGCTTCCTAAGGAAAATCACATGCTTGATGATGAGGATCCAAATAAATTCATCGCCAAAATGGGTGCAGAAGCGCTTGAAATGCTTTTGGCAAGAATTGATCTGGACGATTTGTCTTATTCCTTAAGGCACCAAGCTGCTACAGATACTTCCCAGCAGCGTAAAGCTGAGGCGTTGAAGCGTCTTAAAGTAGTAGAAGCATTCAGAGATGCTCGGACCAGAATCGAAAACCGTCCTGAATGGATGGTCGTGAGAATGGTGCCAGTAATTCCACCTGAATTGCGTCCATTGGTTCCTTTGGATGGAGGTCGATTTGCAACTTCCGATCTTAATGATCTTTATCGAAGAGTAATCATCAGAAATAACCGTTTGAAGCGATTGATCGACATCAAAGCTCCAGAGGTGATTTTGAGAAACGAGAAGCGAATGCTACAGGAAGCTGTAGATTCCTTGTTTGATAACTCCAGAAAAGTAAATGCGGTAAGATCCGATGGGAACAGAGCCTTGAAGTCACTTTCAGATATGTTGAAAGGAAAGCAGGGTCGATTCCGTCAAAACTTGCTTGGTAAGCGTGTGGATTACTCCGGCCGATCAGTGATCGTCGTAGGTCCAGAATTAAAGCTTCACGAGTGTGGTCTGCCTAAAAATATGGCTGCTGAGCTATTCAAACCTTTTATTATTCGAAAATTGATCGAAAGAGGTATTGTAAAGACTGTAAAATCAGCCAAGAAAATCGTGGATCGTAAAGATCCTGTGGTTTGGGATATATTGGAAAATGTGTTGAAAGGTCACCCTGTCCTTCTTAACCGGGCTCCAACCCTTCACAGATTGGGTATCCAAGCTTTCCAGCCAAAATTGATCGAAGGAAAAGCAATCCAGCTTCACCCATTGGTATGTACTGCATTCAACGCCGATTTTGACGGTGATCAGATGGCAGTTCACGTACCGCTAGGTCATGAGGCTATTTTGGAAGCTTCTACTTTGATGCTTTCGTCTCATAATATTCTCAATCCAGCGAATGGTGCTCCTATTACAGTACCTTCTCAGGACATGGTATTAGGGCTTTATTATGTGACTAAAGGCAAGAAGTCTACACCTGAAGATCCAGTAGCTGGTGAAGGAATGACTTTCTACAATACAGAAGAGGTCATCATTGCATTGAACGAGGAGAAAATCTCCAAACACGCCAACATTAAGTGTAAAGTAAATGTGCGTGATGCTGAAGGCAATATCAAGAGTCAAATCATAGACACTGTAGCTGGCCGATTGATTTTCAATCAGTTTGTACCAGAGGAAGTAGGATATGTAAATGAACTCCTTACCAAGAAAAAACTACAGCAGATTATCGCGACCGTAGTTAAGGTTTGTGGTATGGCCAGAACAGCTCAGTTCTTGGATGACATCAAAAATCTTGGATTCCAGATGGCTTACAAAGGTGGTTTGTCCATGGGATTGAATGACGTAATTATTCCGGCTGAGAAAGAGCCAATGATTGCAAAAGCAAAAGAGGAAGTAGATCAGGTTTGGAATAACTACCTAATGGGTCTGATCACTGACAATGAAAGATATAATCAGGTAATTGATATCTGGACTCGAACCAACTCTCATCTGACCAATAATCTGATGAGACAGATGGAAGAGGATAAGCAAGGCTTCAACGCCATCTACATGATGATGCACTCTGGAGCAAGAGGTTCCCGTGAGCAGATTCGTCAGCTTGGAGGTATGAGAGGTCTGATGGCCAAGCCGCAGAAAAACCTCCAAGGATCAGTCGGTGAAATCATCGAAAACCCTATCCTATCCAACTTTAAAGAGGGGCTGGATGTATTGGAGTACTTTATCTCTACTCACGGTGCCAGAAAGGGTCTTGCGGATACCGCCTTGAAAACTGCGGATGCTGGATACCTGACAAGAAGATTGGTTGACGTGGCCCAGGATATGATTATCACTGAGGATGATTGCGGTACTTTGAGAGGTCTGATTGTTCAGCCTCTAAGAGACAACGATGAAATAGTTGAGCCACTTTCCGAGCGAATCCTTGGTAGAGTTTCAGTTCATGATCTATATGATCCGATCACTGATCAATTGATTGTAGAGGCAGGTTCTGAAATCGACGATGAAGTAGCTCGAATTATTGATGAGTCAACTATCGAAGAAGTAGAAATCAGATCGGTATTGACTTGCGAAACCAGAAGAGGAGTTTGCTCGAAGTGTTACGGAAGAAACCTTTCTACCGGAAATATGGTACAGGAAGGCGAGTCTGTGGGTGTTATAGCTGCACAATCAATCGGTGAGCCTGGTACTCAGTTGACACTAAGAACTTTCCACGTGGGTGGTACGGCTTCCAACATGGCAGTCGAAGCATCCGTCATCGCTAAGTTTGATGGTGTGGTGGAATTTGATGAAGAATTGCGTTGGGTGGAGACTACCAATAAAGAAGGAGAACCACTATCTGTGGTCATGGGAAGATCCGGTGAGATCAAAATAAATGATCTGAAAAGCGGTAAAACATTGGTATCTAACCACGTACCTTATGGTGCAATCCTTAATGTGAAGGATGGTCAGAAAATCTCTAAAGGAGAATCACTCTGTAAGTGGGATCCATACAATGCCGTAATTCTTTCTGAATTCGATGGAAAAATCGAGTTTGATGCGATCCAGGAAGGAGTGACTTTCAAAGAAGTCGCTGATGATCAGACTGGTTTCCGTGAGAAAGTTATTATCGATACTAAAGATAGAACTAAGAACCCAGCGATTATTGTAGACTACGGTGAGGATACCAAAGGATACAATATCCCGGTAGGGGCCCACTTAGCTGTCGAAGAGGGAGAAAAAGTGAAAGCCGGACAAATCTTGGTTAAAATCCCAAGATCTGTAGGAAAAACCAGAGATATTACCGGTGGTCTTCCACGTGTTACCGAACTATTTGAAGCAAGAAACCCATCCAATCCGGCTGTAGTTTCTGAGATCGACGGTGTGGTGACTTATGGCGGAATCAAGAGAGGTAATCGTGAGATCATCATCGAGTCCAAAGATGGTGTAATCAAGAAATACATGGTATCGCTTTCCAAGCACATCTTGGTGCAGGAGAATGACTTCATCAGAGCCGGTGAACCACTATCCGATGGAGCAATCACTCCAAACGATATCTTGTCTATCAAAGGTCCTACTGCTGTTCAGGAATATTTGGTGAATGAAATTCAGGAAGTTTATCGACTTCAGGGTGTGAAAATCAACGATAAGCACATTGAAGTGATCGTATCACAGATGATGCAGAAAGTTGAAATCCTTGATGCTGGTGATACTGGATTCCTTCAAAATCAGGTAGTAGATAAATGGGCTTTCAGAGAAGAGAATGATAACATTCTTGACAAGAAAGTGGTAATGGATGCCGGTGATTCCTCTACTTTGAAGCCAGGTATGATTATTTCTGCAAGAAGATTGCGAGATGAGAACTCTAGCTTGAAGCGTAAGGATCTGAAATTGGTGCAGGTAAGAGATGCTGAAACTGCTGTTTCTAAACCGACTCTTCAGGGTATCACTGCAGCTTCTTTGGGTACTGAGAGCTTTATCTCAGCCGCTTCCTTCCAGGAAACTACTAAAGTACTTTCCGAAGCAGCGATCAGAGGTAAGCGAGATGAGCTTCTCGGCTTGAAAGAGAATGTGATCGTAGGTCACCTGATTCCTGCGGGAACAGGTCAGCGTAGATTACTCAATACCATTGTTGGCTCTCAGGAAGAATATGAAAAACTTGCTGAAAACATGGAGAAAAGTAGTACTAAGCGTACCAGCGAAGCAATTCTATAATAATAGACTAATATGAATGCAAAAGGCCTGTACCCGTACAGGCCTTTTTTAATCCTAAGAAATATGGAAGATCAGAGAGATAAAAACAACCCTAATCAGCAAATCAACATTGAACTATCTGAAGAGGTAGCTGAGGGAGTATATTCCAATTTGGCAATGATCGCTCATTCCAATTCGGAATTTGTGATCGACTTCATTCGATTGATGCCTGGCGTGCCGAAGGCAAAAGTAAAGTCGCGCGTGATCGTGACACCAGAGCATGCCAAGCGACTTTTGGCTGCTTTGAAAGACAACATTGAAAAATATGAAGCTTCATTTGGTAAAATCAATCAGTCTGGAGGAGGACCTCAGTTCCCGATCAGCTTTGGGACGCCGGGCGAAGCGTAATAAAAATATAACTTCCTAAGTTTGTTCCTTTTATTAAGTTCATTACCTTTGCAGTCCAAAATTTAACAGTTTACAGGAAAACTAAATTTTATCAGTTAATGCCTACTATTCAACAATTAGTAAGAAAAGGTAGAACTACACTGGAAACCAAATCAAAATCAAGAGCTCTGGATTCGTGTCCACAGCGAAGAGGGGTTTGCACCAGAGTATATACTACCACCCCGAAGAAGCCTAACTCCGCGATGCGAAAAGTGGCCAGGGTGAGATTGACAAATGGAAAAGAAGTGAATGCTTATATTCCTGGAGAAGGCCATAATCTACAAGAGCACTCGATCGTATTGATCAGAGGTGGTCGTGTGAAGGATCTTCCAGGTGTGCGATATCACATCATCCGAGGTGCACTCGATACAGCAGGAGTAAAAGACCGTAAGCAAGGTCGCTCCAAGTACGGTGCTAAAAGACCGAAAGCAGGTAAAGGTGCTCCAGCTGCTCCGGCAAAGAAAAAATAATCAAAACATTTAGAAGAAATGAGAAAAGCGAAACCAAAGAAGAGATATATTCTTCCTGATCCAAAGTTCAATGATACCTTGGTTACCAAGTTTGTGAACTGTCTAATGGTAGATGGGAAGAAGAGTATTGCTTACAATATTTTCTACGATGCAGTAGAAAAGGTAGAATCCAAAGTAGGTGAGAATGGTCTTGAAGTTTGGAAAAAAGCGCTTAACAATATTGCTCCATCCGTAGAGGTGAAGAGTCGTAGAGTTGGTGGTGCTACATTCCAAGTTCCAATGGAAGTCCGACCTGAAAGAAAGATGGCCCTTGGAATCAAGTGGATGATCAACTATGCTCGAAAAAGAGGTGAGAAGACTATGATGGATCGTCTTGCTGGAGAAATCATTGCCGGTGCAAAAGGCGAAGGTGCTGCAGTGAAGAAAAAAGATGATACACATAGAATGGCTGAGGCAAACAAAGCATTCTCACACTTTAGATTTTAATTAGGATGGCAAGAGACTTAAAATATACAAGAAACATAGGCATTGCTGCGCACATTGATGCTGGTAAAACAACCACCACTGAGCGTATCCTTTTTTACTCCGGTGTATCTCACAAAATCGGTGAAGTACATGATGGAGCAGCGACAATGGACTGGATGGCGCAAGAGCAAGAGCGTGGAATCACGATTACCTCTGCAGCTACTACAGTTTTTTGGAACTACAGAGATCAAAAATATCAAATAAACATCATCGATACTCCTGGTCACGTGGATTTCACCGTTGAGGTGAACCGCTCACTTCGGGTATTGGATGGTCTGGTTTTCCTGTTCAGTGCTGTGGATGGTGTTGAACCACAGTCTGAGACCAACTGGCGATTAGCTGATAATTACAAAGTAGCCCGAATTGGATTCGTGAACAAAATGGACCGTGCTGGTGCCAATTTCCTTGAAGTGTGTAAACAAGTTAAGGAAATGCTAGGTAGTTATGCTGTTCCTTTGCAGATCCCAATCGGTGCAGAAGATAAATTCCGTGGTGTAGTTGATTTGATCAACAACCGTGGTATCGTATGGAATGAAGATGATTTCGGAATGACTTTTAATGAAGTTCCAATTCCGGAAGATATGTTGGAAGAAGTAGAAGAGTGGAGAGAGCATTTGCTTGAGGCAGTAGCCGATTACGATGAGTCTTTGATGGAGAAATTCTTCGACGATCCAAACTCGATTACTGAAGATGAAATTCTCTCAGCTTTGAGAAAAGCAACCATCGACATGAAAATTGTCCCTATGGTTTGTGGATCTTCATTCAAAAACAAAGGAGTGCAAACCATGCTTGACTTGGTAATGGAGTTACTTCCATCTCCATTGGACAAGGATGATATCATTGCTCATGATATCGATGATGAGGAAAAAGATATCCGAATCGCACCAGATGAAAAAGAGCCTTTCGCAGGTCTTGCTTTCAAAATCGCAACTGACCCTTTTGTAGGTCGTCTTTGCTTTGTAAGAGCTTACTCTGGAATCCTTGAATCTGGATCTTATGTATTCAACAGCCGATCTGGAAATAAAGAGCGTATCTCCCGTGTATTCCAGATGCATGCCAATAAGCAAAATCAAATTGAGCGATTGGTAGCTGGAGATATTGGAGCTGTAGTTGGATTCAAAGACATCAAAACTGGAGATACTCTTTGCGACGAAAAGCGTAAAGTTGTGTTGGAATCCATGGTCTTCCCAGAGCCAGTAATTGGTTATGCGATTGAGCCTAAGACTCAGGCTGATGTAGATAAATTAGGTATGGCTATCGCCAAACTAGTTGAAGAGGATCCAACTCTTCAAGTGAATACAGACCACGAAACTGGTCAGACCATATTGAGAGGTATGGGAGAACTTCACTTGGATATCATCATCGATCGTCTAAAGCGTGAGTTTAAAGTTGAAATCAACCAGGGTGCCCCTCAGGTTGCTTACAAAGAGGCATTGTTTGGTTCTGTTGAACACAAAGAAGTCTATAAGAAGCAGACTGGTGGTAAAGGTAAATTCGCTGATATCGTATTTGAACTTGGTCCGAAAGATCCAGATCCAGAGACTGGAGAGATTAAGCCGGGTCTTGACTTTGTCAACGGAATCGTGGGTGGTGTAATTCCTAAGGAATTTATCCCTTCTATTCAAAAAGGATTTGCAGAGGCAATGAAAAATGGTCCTCTTGCAGGTTATCCTATTGAGTCGATGAAAGTTCGATTATTCCACGGATCTTTCCACGACGTCGATTCTGATGCTTTGTCTTTTGAACTTGCCGCAAGAATAGGTTTCAAAGATGCTGCAAAGAAATGTAAGCCTCAATTACTCGAGCCAATTATGTCAGTAGATGTAGTGACTCCTGATGAGTATACCGGTCCTATCACCGGTGACTTGAACAGAAGAAGAGGACTTATGAAAGGTATGGATACCAAAGGTACTTCCTCAGTAGTAAGAGCTTCAGTTCCATTGTCAGAGTTATTCGGTTACATTACCGACTTGAGAACAATCACTTCAGGTAGAGCGACGGCTTCATTGACCTTCTCTCACTACGAGCCGGTTCCAAATAACATTGCAGAAACTGTAATTGCTAAAGTTAAAGGTCAGAAAGACTAATCAAAAATTGCGATGAATCAGAAAATCAGAATAAAACTAAAATCATACGATCACAGCCTGGTGGATAAGTCATCAGAGAAGATCGTGAAGGCAGTGAAAGCCACTGGCGCAGTCGTAGTAGGTCCAATTCCATTGCCTACCAAGAAGGAGAAATTCACAGTATTGAAATCTCCACACGTAAATAAGAAAGCCAGAGATCAGTATCAACTTTGTACTTACAAAAGACTGGTTGATATCTATTCAAACTCTTCTAAAACTGTAGATGCTTTGATGAAAATCGAGCTTCCTTCAGGAGTAGATGTAGAGATCAAAGTTTGATCGGACTTTCAAAATAAAGTTTTAAGGCCTGTTTTTCGAAGCAGGCCTTTTTATTAAAAAGGACCCTTTGGGCACTTGGATTTGGTTTTGGAATAATAAATTCTGTTCACACGTCGAAATATTTTCTAATACTTTGAAAATATAGAAGTTCCGGTTTGTTGCAGAATTTTATTTCAGTAACTTTGCAGTCCTTTAAAAGGGCCCAAGCAAATAATTGTTTGTGGATTATCAAAATATCTTAGTATAGATGTCTGGTATTATAGGAAGAAAAGTAGGTATGACTAGCATTTTTAGTGCCGATGGACGTAATGTCGCATGCACGCTAATAGAAGCTGGTCCTTGCGTAGTGACGCAAGTAAAAAACGTCGATACAGACGGGTACAACGCAGTGCAGTTGGCTTATGGTGAGCGTAAAGAAAAGAATACGCCAAAACCATTAATCGGTCATTTCAAAAAAGCCGGTACAACGCCTAAGCAGAAAGTTGTTGAGTTCAGAGATTTCAGGGTCGAATTTGAAGGCCAGGTTAATCTCGGAGCTACTGTGAAGAGTTCGGAAGTATTCATCGAGGGTGACTTCGTGGATGCAATTGGAACTTCAAAAGGTAAAGGATTCCAGGGTGTGGTAAAGCGTCATGGTTTTGCGGGTGTGGGAGGACAAACTCACGGTCAGCACAACAGAGCAAGACATCCAGGTTCAATCGGTGCATGTTCGTGGCCATCCAGAGTATTCAAGGGAATGCGTATGGCTGGAAGAACTGGTGGAGACAGAGTGAAAGTGATCAATCTTCGTGTATTGAAGATCTATCCAGAGCAAAATCTCTTGCTAGTATCTGGTTCGGTACCTGGTCCTAAAAATTCTTTCGTTATTCTAGAGAAGTAAGCCATGGAATTAGCAGTAATTAATCATAAAGGAGAAGACACGGGTAGAAAAGTCAGTTTGTCTGACGAAATCTTCGCAATCGAACCAAACGATCATGCGATCTACCTTGATGTAAAACAGTACTTGGCAAACCAAAGACAGGGAACGCACAAGTCTAAAGAAAGAAACGAAATAGCTGGTTCTACCAAGAAGATCAAGAAGCAAAAAGGTACCGGTGGTGCTAGAGCTGGATCTATCAAATCTCCTCTTTTCCGAGGTGGAGGTAGAGTATTTGGTCCAAGACCAAGAGACTATTCGTTCAAATTGAATAAAAAAGTAAAACAACTGGCCAGAAAATCTGCACTTTCTTACAAAGTGAAAGATAATAGCCTAGTCGTATTGGAGGATCTTTCATTTGACACTCCAAAGACTAAGAATTTCCTGGCATTGCTTAGTGGGCTTTCCCTGGCTGACAAGAAGACCATTTTAGTACTCCCTGAGGAGAACAAGAATGTGTATCTGTCTAGCAGAAACCTAGAAAAGTCAAAAGTTGTGACTGTAAATGATGTAAATACTTACCACGTCCTTAATGCGGATCACCTAGTGATTTGTGAGGGTTCTGTTAGTAAGTTGGAAACCATTTTATCGAAATAAGACAATGGATATTCTAAAGCAGCCCTTGATTACAGAAAAGATTTCTGCCATGAACGAAAAAGGTGTTTATGGATTCGTAGTAGAAAAGACCGCGAAGAAGCCAGAGATCAAACAAGCTGTAGAAAAAATGTTTGGTGTAAATGTGGTATCAATCAGAACCATGAGATATGCTGGAAAGCATAAATCAAGATACACTAAAGCGAAAGTGGTGTCTGGCTTTACAAATGCTTTTAAGAAGGCAATTGTACAAGTAGCAGACGGAGAGGTAATTGATTTTTACGGAGAAGTTTAATTGAATCAATATCATGGCAATTAAAAAATTAAACCCTGTTACTCCTGGAACAAGATTCAGAGTCGCTCCAGCTTTTGACGAGATTACTGCGTCAAGACCGGAAAAATCTCTTCTTGCTCCATTGAAGAAATCAGGTGGTAGAAATAATGAAGGTAAAATGACTGCTCGCTACATTGGTGGCGGTCATAAGAGAAGACTCAGAATTGTAGACTTCAAAAGAAACAAGTTTGGTGTACCGGCTACTGTAAAAAGTATCGAGTATGATCCAAACAGAACGGCACGTCTTGCCCTACTATATTACGCAGACGGTGCTAAAGCCTACATTATCGCTCCGGAAGGTTTGTCAGTAGGACAAACAGTGATTTCCGGTGAGAAAGTTGCGCCAGAGGTTGGAAATGCAATGCATTTACAAAATATCCCAATGGGTACAATTGTACACTGTGTGGAATTGAAGCCGAATAAAGGTGCAGCAATGGTACGAAGTGCTGGAGGTTATGCTCAGATTGTAGCTCGAGAAGGAAAATACGTCACTGTAAAACTTCCTTCAGGCGAAATGAGAATGGTTCTGGGAGTTTGTATGGCTACCGTGGGCACAGTTTCCAACGGTGATCATATGAACGTAGTATTGGGTAAAGCCGGACGTAAGAGATGGCTAGGCGTAAGACCTCGTACCAGAGGTGTGGCGATGAACCCAGTAGATCACCCAATGGGTGGTGGTGAAGGCCGCTCTTCCGGAGGACATCCTAGATCTAGAAAAGGTCTATTGTCTAAAGGTAAGAAGACCAGATCTCCTAAGAAATATTCATCCAAGTTCATCATTAGCAAAAGATCTAAATAATTATGGCACGTTCATTAAAAAAAGGTCCTTATATCGAGCACCATTTGGCAAAGAAAGTGGATGCTCTGAACGAATCTGGCAAAAAATCAGTGATCAAGACTTGGTCAAGACGATCAATGATTTCTCCGGATTTCGTAGGACATACCTTTGCTGTGCATAATGGAAATAAATTCATTCCAGTTTTTGTTACAGACAACATGGTAGGTCACAAGCTAGGTGAATTTGCTCCTACCAGAAATTTCAGAGGCCACATTGCCAAAAAAGATAAAGGAAAGAGATAATCATGGAAGCAATAGCAAGATTAAATAATGTTCCTACTTCTCCGCGTAAAATGCGCCTTGTGGCTGACCTTGTCAGAGGCAAGAGAGTAGGTATTGCACTTAGCATTTTGAAGTTTACCCCCAATCACGGGGCTCTTAGACTAGAGAAATTACTTCTTTCTGCAGTAGCTAACTGGCAGGCAAAAAACCCTGATGCAAAGCTTGAAGAGGCAGATCTTTTCATCAAGACTGTAATGGTCGATGAGGGCAGATCTCTAAAGCGACTAAGACCAGCTCCTCAGGGAAGAGGTCATAGAATCCGCAAAAGATCAAATCATGTAACCTTGGTAGTAGATACATTTATCGACCAGGAAGTTACCGCTGATGTAGTAGAAACAAACGAAAAGGCAAATTAAGAACAGACTATGGGACAAAAGATCAACCCAATAGGATTTAGACTTGGTGTAGTCAAAGGCTGGGATTCCAACTGGTATGGTGGGAAAGACTTTGCTGAAAAACTATACGAAGATCAGCAAATCCGTAAGTACGTCCTTGCCAGAATTCCTAAGGGTGGGATTTCAAAAGTAATCATCGAGCGTACGCTTAAGAGAATTACTTTGACAATTCATACTGCCCGTCCAGGAGTAGTGATTGGTAAAGGTGGAGCCGAAGTAGACAAGCTGAAAGAGGAATTAAAAAAGATCACCAACAAAGATATTCAGATTAATATCTTCGAGATTAAACGTCCAGAACTGGATGCGAAATTGGTAGGTGAATCAATCGCTCAGCAACTTCAAGCAAGAATCTCCTTCAGAAGAGCAATGAAGCAATCCATTGCCGCGACCATGAGAGTGGGTGCAGAAGGTATTAAAGTTAAACTTTCAGGACGTCTTGGTGGAGCTGAAATGGCTCGATCAGAAATGTACAAAGAGGGAAGAATTCCTCTTCACACCTTGAGAGCAGACATCGATTACGCATTATCCGAAGCAAAAACAGTCTACGGGATCATCGGAATCAAAGTTTGGATCTTTAAAGGTGAGGTGTACGGAAAAAGAGACCTTTCTCCGAATCAGGGAGCTGCCAATGAGCCAAAAGGCCCACGCAACGCTGGCCCTAAGCGAGACAATGGTCCAAGACGAAGAAAAAGAAATAACTAATTTTCACCCATAAGTGAGAACTCATGTTACAGCCAAAAAGAACTAAATATAGGAAAATGCACAAGGGCCGTGTCAAAGGTCTTGCACAGAGAGGGCATACGCTTTCTTTTGGCAACTTTGGCATCAAATCCCTTGAGCCAGGATGGATCACCTCCCGTCAGATCGAGGCAGCTCGTATCGCCATGACGAGAGCGATGAAAAGAGAAGGTCAAGTTTGGATCAGAATATTCCCTGACAAACCGATCACTAAAAAGCCAGCAGAAGTACGTATGGGTAAAGGTAAAGGTGCTCCAGAATATTGGGTTGCTGTTATCAAACCAGGTACGATTCTTTTCGAGGCAACAGGCGTTAGCCTGGAAACCGCTCAGGAAGCGTTGAGACTTGCCCAGCAGAAGCTACCGGTAAGTACCCGATTTGTTGTTCGTAGAGATTACGCTGAATAAAATAGCACTATGAAAAATACCGAGATCAATTCACTTTCCGCAAGTGAAATTGCAGAGCGAGTAGTCGCAGAGAAAGAGAACCTGACCAAACTACGGTTTGCTCACTCAATTTCTCCAATAGAGAATCCTAATAGAATCCGCGAGACCAAGCGCTTTATCGCAAGATTAAAGACTGCATTGGCTGCCAAATAACTAGCTAACAGAAAAACAAATGGCTACGATAGAGAGAAATCTTCGAAAAGAAAGAATTGGTAAAGTGGTAAGTAACAAGATGGACAAGTCCATCACCGTAGCAGTAGAACGTCGCGTAAAGCACGCTATGTACGGTAAGTTTATTTCCAAAACTACCAAATTGATGGCTCATGACGAGAAAAATGAATGTAACCCTGGTGACACGGTGAAAATCAGTGAAACTCGTCCGCTGAGTAAAAACAAGCGTTGGAGAGTAGTTGAAATTATTGAAAGGGCTAAATAATTATGATACAGCAAGAATCCAGACTAAGCGTAGCGGACAATTCAGGTGCCAAAGAGGTGCTTGTAATCCGCGTGTTGGGTGGAACCAAGAAGCGTTATGCTTCTATTGGTGACAAAGTTGTAGTGACTGTGAAGTCAGCCCTTTCCTCCAGCAACATGAAAAAAGGTACCGTTTCAAAAGCGGTAATCGTCCGTACCAGAAAAGAAATAAGAAGAAAAGATGGTTCTTATATTCGTTTCGAGGACAATGCAGCTGTTTTGTTGAACAACAACGACGAACCTAGAGGTACCCGTATTTTCGGTCCCGTGGCTCGAGAGTTGAGAGAGAAGCAGTTTATGAAAATCGTTTCTTTGGCCCCTGAAGTATTGTAATCATGGAAAGAAAAATGAACAAACAAACCAAGCTTCACATCAAAACCGGCGACACTGTAAAAGTGATTGCAGGTGACGACAAAGGCAAAACAGGTAAGGTACTTTCTGTAGATAAGCAAAAAGGCCGTGCGATTGTAGAAGGTCTGAACATGATCACAAAACATGTGAAGCCAACTGCAGCAAAGCCACAAGGCGGAATCGACAAGAAAGAAGCTTCCATGCACATCAGTAACTTGATGCTAGTTGATCCTAAAACTGGTGAAGCCACCAGAACAGGTCGCAAGGCAGGTGAAAATGGAAAATTAGTAAGATACTCTAAGAAAACCGGGGAGGTGATCAATGGCTAATCCAAGAATCAAGCAAAAATATTTGGACGATATCGTCCCTGCTTTAAAAGAGAAATTTCAATATTCCTCTGTAATGCAAGTACCGAAGTTGACCAAAATTGTAATCAATAAAGGTATTGGTGCTGCTGTAGCAGACAAGAAATTGGTAGACCAAGGAGTGGAAGAGCTTACATTGATCACTGGCCAGAGAGCTGTGTCAACTAAAGCAAAAACTTCCGTATCCAACTTCAAATTGAGAGAAGGAATGCCAATCGGCGCGAAAGTAACATTGAGAGGTGATAGAATGTATGAATTTCTTGACCGATTGATGACTGTAGCACTTCCTCGAGTTAGAGATTTTAAAGGTATTTCTGATAAAGGATTTGACGGAAGAGGTAACTATACACTAGGTGTACAGGAACAAATTATTTTTCCTGAAATCAGCATTGAGAAAGTGAATCGAATTTCCGGAATGGACATCACGTTTGTCACTACCGCAAATTCAGATGAAGAAAGCTTAGAATTGATGAAAGCTTTCGGAATGCCTTTCGTTAAAAACACTAAAGAAGACTAAATCATGGCAAGAGAGTCAATCAAAGCTCGTGAGAGAAAAAGAGAGCGTCTGGTAGCCAAGTATGCGGATAAAAGAGCTGCCCTTAAAGAGGCAGGCGATTATGAAGCGCTTGATAAGTTGCCAAAGAACGCATCACCTGTAAGACTTCATAACAGATGCAAGCTTACTGGTCGTCCAAAAGGCTACATGAGAAAATTCGGTATCAACAGGGTAACCTTCAGAGAAATGGCCGCAGCCGGCAAGATTCCTGGAGTGACTAAGTCCAGCTGGTAAATAAAACGACAGTAGTTTTTATTATAAAAATCAATTCGTAACTTTGCACGCCCAAAACGGGTGTAGCTAGACTTAAATACATCATGACTGATCCAATAGCTGATTATCTGACCAGGTTGAGAAATGCCATTAAAGCATCTCACCGAATCGTGGAGATACCTGCTTCTAACATTAAGAAGGAGATAACAAAAGTGCTTCACGACAAAGGATACATTCAGAATTACAAATTTGAGGAAAACGGACCGCAAGGGACCATCAAAATTGCTCTGAAATTCAATCCTACGACGAAGCAAAACGCCATCGTAAGCCTGAAGCGCGTAAGTACTCCAGGACTTAGAAAATATGTGAAACATACGGAGCTTCCAAGAGTCATCAATGGCTTGGGTATTGCGATCGTATCCACCTCCAAAGGTGTAATGACTGATAAAGAGGCCCGTGTAGAGGGTGTAGGTGGAGAAGTTCTTTGCTACGTATATTAATTTACTATCATGTCTAGAATAGGTAAAAAACCAATAAATATACCCAGCGGTGTTACTGTAGACGTCTCAGCTCACGGAGTTGTGACCGTTAAAGGTCCAAAGGGTACCCTTGTACAGGAGGTTAATCCTGATATCAAGGTAAAAGTAGAAAACAACGAAATCGCTGTAGCTAGACCTACTGATTCCAAGAGACACAAGTCATTTCATGGGCTTTACAGATCCCTTATCAATAACATGGTTATTGGTGTTTCTGAAGGATTCAAGAAGGATTTGGAACTTGTAGGTGTAGGTTTTAAAGCTTCAAGTCAGGGACAAGTGCTTGAATTGAACCTTGGTTACTCTCACAGTATTTTCTTCGCGCTTCCGAATGAAGTGTCTTTGAAAACTGAGACGGCCAAAGGTAAAAATCCGATTATCTCCTTGGAGTCTATCGATAAGGAATTGATTGGACAGATCGCTGCCAAAATCAAAGCTCTTCGTAAGGTTGAACCTTACAAAGGCAAAGGTGTGCGCTTCGTTGGTGAACAAGTTAGACGTAAGGCTGGTAAGACTGCCGGTAAAAAATAATAAGTTATGGCATTTAATAAGAGTTCCAGAAGACTTAGAATCAAGCAAGGTATCAGAAGAAAGATTTCTGGTACAGATTCCAGACCTCGTTTGTCAGTATTCAAAAGTAATACAGGCATTTACGCGCAACTTGTTGATGACCTTCAAGGTCGTACTTTGGCGCATGCATCTTCCAAAGAATTGGGAGCTATAGCCAATGCAAATGTTTCAGTATCTAAAGAAGTAGGTAAAAAACTTGCTGAAAGAGCTGTAGCGAATGGAGTAAACGAAGTCGTTTTTGACAGAAATGGCTATCTATATCACGGAAATGTGAAAGCTTTGGCCGAAGGTGCCAGAGAAGGAGGCCTTAAATTTTAATCCGGTATGTCTCAATTAAGAAGAAAGCCTATCAGGGCTACAGATACAGATTTAAAAGAAAAAGTAGTAGCGATCAACCGTGTTGCCAAAGTAGTAAAGGGCGGTAGAAGATTCTCTTTTTCTGCAATAGTTGTAGTAGGAGATGGTCAGGGTGTAGTAGGTTATGGATTGGGTAAAGCCAATGAAGTAACCGATGCGATCACCAAGGGCATTGAAGATGCAAAGAAGAACCTGGTTAAAGTGCCGGTTTTGAAAGGTACCATTCCACATGAGCAATTAGGTAAATTCGGTGGTGGATTTGTATTGATCAAGCCAGCAGCAGCAGGTACCGGAGTAATCGCCGGTGGTGCAATGCGTGCTGTTTTGGAAAGTGCGGGCGTTACAGACGTACTTGCAAAATCCAAAGGATCTTCCAACCCACATAACGTGGTGAAAGCTACAATCGATGCATTAGTGCAGCTTAGAGATGCAATCTCTGTGTCACAGCAGAGAGGCGTGAAAATGTCTAAAGTGTTTAACGGATAATTATCATGGCAAAAATCAAAATCACTCAGACACGAAGCACTATTGATAGACCCAAAGATCAGAAAGCGACTATTACCGCTTTGGGACTTGGTAGAATCAGTAAATTTGTAATCGTAGAAAATACGCCACAAATTGCTGGAATGGTAAATAAAGTAAATCACCTTGTAAAAGTGGAGGAAGCTTAATTATGAAACTGCATACATTAACCCCAGCTGACGGTTCTACCAAAAATCGCAAGAGAATTGGTAGAGGTACCGGTTCAGGTAGAGGCGGGACTTCTACAAGAGGTCACAAAGGAGCAAAATCCAGATCTGGATATAAGTCAAAGCTAGGATTTGAAGGTGGTCAGATGCCACTTCAGAGAAGAGTACCAAAATTTGGTTTCAATAGCTTGAACAGAGTAGAATATAAGCCAGTAAATTTGGATACATTGCAAGGTCTTGCCGAGCAATACAATCTTGCAGTGGTTGACATGGAGGCATTAGTTTCCCATGGCATCGCTTCAAAAAATGACAAAATCAAAATCCTCGGTGGAGGAGAATTGAAATCCAAATTAGACGTATCGGCTCATAAATTCTCTGCTTCAGCGGTAGCTGCTATAGAGAAGGTCGGTGGATCGGTAAACCAGATTTGAATTAATGAAAAAGTTTATCTCGACAGTTAAGAATATTTTCTCCATAGAAGACCTTCGGGTGAGAATCATGAATACGATCGGTTTCCTGATCATATTCAGATTAGGATCCTTTGTAGTTCTTCCAGGAGTGGATCCTTCCAAATTGGGAGGTCCTCAGGAAGGTATATTTGGATTGATAGACACATTCTTAGGAGGGGCATTTAGCAATGCCTCTATCTTTGGATTAGGTATCATGCCATACATTTCTGCATCCATCGTTTTGCAGCTACTTACTGTCGGAGTTCCCTACTTTCAAAAGATGCAGAAAGAGGGAGAGTCTGGAAGAAAACGAATCAACCAGATTACTCGGGTACTTACTATTTTGATTACCATCGCTCAGGGGATTGGGTACGTGAGTGCCACTATTATCCCTACCGGTGCGGTCATGATCAGTACCTCTTTATTTATGGTCAGCTCTCTGGTGTTGTTGTCTGCAGGTACCATGTTCTGCATGTGGCTTGGGGAAAAAATCACTGAAAAAGGTATCGGTAACGGTATTTCCATGCTGATCATGATCGGTATCATCTCAAGATTTCCAGGAGCGTTAATCGCAGAAGGAGTTGAAAAAGGTGGTTCCGGATTGCTTCTGCTTTTGATTGAAGCTGCTGTATTGTTCTTCGTAGTTGTTGGTGTGATTGCATTGACTGAAGCTACCAGAAGAATTCCAGTACAGTATGCCAAGCAGGTAGTAGGAGGTAAAGTCTACGGAGGTCAGCGTCAATACATCCCGATCAAAGTAAATGCATCTGGAGTTATGCCGATCATCTTTGCTCAGTCACTGATGTTTGTACCGGCTCTGATAGCGCAGATTTGGGCTCAGGACAATGACATTGCAAACTATATTGGTACTACCTTTAGTGATTTCACTTCCTGGCAATACAATTTATTATTTGCAGCACTGATCATCATCTTTACATTCTTCTACACAGCGATTACGGTGAATCCGGAACAGATTGCTGAAGACATGAAGCGTAATGGTGGATTCGTGCCAGGTATTAAGCCAGGAGCGCCTACATCAGAGTTCATCGATGGTATTATCTCTAAGATTACCTTACCAGGATCGATTTTGCTTGCTGCAGTAGCGATCTTACCTGCGATTGCCATTGTATCCGGAGTAGGAGCAGAATTTGCTCAATTCTACGGAGGTACATCGCTTCTCATCATGGTCGGTGTGATCATGGATACATTGAGACAAATAGAGAGTTATTTGTTGATGAGACATTACGAAGGAATGATGAAGAGTGGTAATCTGAAGAATAATCCTTCTAATTACCAAGTGGCTTAAGATGATTCACTACAAGACTTCTGAGGAAGTTAAGTTGATAAAAGAAAGTGCTGACATATTGGCGAGAGCTCACGGAGAAGTAGCCAAACATGTCAAAGAAGGGGTAAAGACCTCTTTGTTAGATAAGATTGCCGAAGAATATATCAGAGATCACCAGGGAGTTCCTTCCTTCAAAGGATATAATGGATTTCCCTCCGCTCTTTGTATTTCAGTGAATGAAGTGGTTGTACATGGATTTCCCGGTAATTATGAATTGAAAGATGGCGATATAATCTCAGTAGATTGTGGAGTCTTTCACCAAGGTTTTCATAGCGATTCCGCTTATACGTATCCCGTCGGTGAGGTTTCCCCTTCTATTCTTGAGCTTCTTAGAGCTACTAAAGATTCACTTTATCTAGGTATTGAGCAAGCTGTATTCGGCAACCGAATCGGTGACATTGGAAATGCCATCCAAAAATTCGTTGAAGCGAAAGGTTACACTGTAGTTCGCGAATTGGTAGGGCATGGATTAGGCAAGAGCCTGCACGAGTCACCGGAAGTACCGAATTATGGTAAAAAAGGTAGCGGCCCATTGCTGAAATCAGGGATGGTCATCGCGATTGAACCAATGGTCAATCTAGGTACCCGCAACATAGTACAGGAGCGGGATGGATGGACCATCCGAACTGCAGACAGAAAGCCATCAGCTCATTATGAGCATACAGTGGCAATATTTGAAGATAGAACAGAGGTTTTGACGACCCATAAATACATAGAAGAGAATTTTAAATTCTAATATGGCTAAACAGACATCAATAGAACAAGACGGAACTATCGTAGAGGCATTATCCAATGCCATGTTTAAGGTAGAACTAGAGAATGGTCATCAATTGATCGCCCATATTTCCGGTAAAATGAGAATGAATTACATCAAGATCCTTCCCGGGGATAAAGTCAAATTGGAGTTATCTCCCTATGATTTAACAAAAGGTAGAATAGTATATCGATATAAATAGACTGACATGAAAGTAAAGACATCTATTAAAAAGAGAAGTGTTGACTGCAAGCTAATCCGTCGTAAAGGCGTGCTGTATGTCATCAATAAAAAGAATCCTAAGTTTAAACAAAGACAAGGTTAAGATTATGGCTAGAATTGCAGGTGTAGACATACCAGACAATAAGCGAGGCGAAATCGGACTTACCTATATCTTCGGAATTGGAAGAAGTTCCGCTAAAGCGATCCTGAGCAAAGCCGGTATCTCTTTCGACAAAAAGGCAGGTGAGTGGGATGATGAAGAATCAACCGCCATTCGTAACATTATTGCTGAAGAATTCAGGACCGAAGGTGTACTGAAATCTGAAGTTCAATTGAACATCAAACGACTACTTGATATCGGTTGTTACAGAGGTTTGAGACACAGAAAAGGACTTCCTGTTCGTGGTCAGAAGACTAAGAACAACGCCAGAACAAGGAAGGGTAAGAGAAAAACAGTTGCCAACAAAAAGAAAGCAACTAAATAAAACCTGAATAGATTATGGCTCAGAAAAGAAACGATAAAGCAAAAGGTAAGAAAAGAGTAGTAAAGGTAGAAGCTGTAGGTCAGGTGCATATCAAAGCCTCCTTCAACAATATCATTATCTCCGTTACCAACAATGCAGGACAAGTAATCTCTTGGGCTTCTGCCGGTAAAATGGGTTTCAGAGGTTCAAAGAAAAACACTCCTTATGCCGCACAAATGGCCGCTCAAAACTGTGGACAAGTTGCATATGACTTAGGTTTGAGAAAAATCGAAGTGTTCGTAAAAGGTCCAGGTGCTGGTCGTGAATCAGCGATCAGAACGTTGCAAAACGTAGGATTAGACGTGACGACTATCATTGACGTCACTCCAATGCCGCACAACGGCTGTCGTCCTCCTAAGCGTAGAAGAGTTTAATTATAAAATTGTAACAGAATGGCTAGATATACAGGTCCTAAATCAAAGATCGCCAGAAAATTCGGTGAGCCTATAGAAGGGCATAGCAAAGCGCTACAGAAAAAGAATTACCCTCCAGGACAGCATGGAAGAGGTAGAAGAAAGAAGCAGTCAGAATATGCGATTCAGCTTGCTGAAAAGCAGAAAGCCAAATACATCTACGGTGTATTGGAAAGACAATTCGCTAAAATGTTTGGCATCGCTTCAAGAAAATCTGGAATCACAGGTGAAAACCTACTTCAGCTTCTTGAAGGAAGACTAGACAATACCGTATACAGATTAGGAATCTCCCCTACCAGAAGAGGTGCTAGACAACTAGTTTCTCACAAGCATATCCTTGTTAATGGTGATGTGGTGAATATTCCTTCTTATACCCTTAAGCCAGGTGATGTAGTATCCGTGAGAGAGCGTTCTAAGTCTCTTGAAGCGATTACCAATAGCCTTGCTGGTAGAGGTGCCAACAAATATCCTTGGTTAGAGTGGGATGGCACGTCGTTGACCGGCAAATTCGTCAGTGTTCCAGGCAGAGATGATATTCCTGAGAATATCAAGGAGCAACTCATTGTCGAACTTTACTCTAAGTAATCTTAATATTTTCAGCTTTTAAAAAAGAACGAGATATATGTCCATTCTAGCATTTCAAATGCCCGAGAAAGTGGTAATGGAAAAAGCCGACGACTTTCATGGCTTATTCACTTTCAAACCACTCGAAAAAGGCTATGGAGTTACTATAGGTAACGCCCTAAGAAGAATTTTGCTTTCTTCTTTGGAAGGTTATGCCATCACTTCGGTTAAAATCCCAAGTGTTGTGCATGAGTTTTCTACCATCGAAGGTGTAGTTGAAGACGTGACAGATATTATTTTGAATTTGAAGCAGGTGAGATTCAAGAAAGTGCACGAAGCATTTGACGGAAAAATCACTGTCGATGTCAAAAACCAGTCTGTCCTTACTGCAGGGGACATCGCCAAGTTCACATCTTCCTTCGAAATCCTTAATCCGGAATTGGTGATTTGTCATATCGATGAGTCCAAAAGCTTCCAGATGGAACTGGTGGTGGAAAAAGGAAGAGGTTACTTACCAGCTGAAGAATCCAAACCAAAAGAGCAAATCTTCGGTACTATCGCCATCGATGCCATCTTTACTCCGATCAAGAATGTAAAGTATAGCGTAGAAAACACGCGAGTGGAGCAGAAGACTGACTTCGAAAAATTGATCCTTGAAGTTTCTACAGATGGTTCTATCCACCCTGAGAAAGCCCTTCAGGAATCCGCAAAGATTCTGATCCAACATTTCATGCTGTTCTCTGACCAGACTATGGTGCTTGACTCCACAGGAATAGCTGAGCCAGAGCCAATCGATGAGGAGTTTTTGCATATGCGTAAGCTGTTGAAGACTTCTTTGAGTGATCTTGACCTTTCGGTTAGAGCATTCAATTGTCTCAAGGCCGCTGATGTGAAGTCTCTCGGGGATCTAGCTAGACTTGAAATTTCTGATATGATGAAATTCAGAAACTTCGGTAAGAAGTCTCTTGCAGAATTGGAGCAGCTTATCCAGGATAAAGGATTGACTTTTGGAATGGATATTTCAAAGTATAAACTTGATGAAGAATAATTAATATGAGACACGGTAAGAAATTTAACCACCTTGGAAGGAAGGCTGCTCACAGGAAAGCGATGCTTTCCAATATGGCTACTTCGCTGATTCTTCACAAGCGTATCTCGACCACGCTTGCCAAGGCAAAAGAATTGAAGAAGTATTTAGAGCCTCTTGTGACTAGAGCAAAAGAGGATACTACTCACAATAGAAGAATGGCTTTCTCTTATTTGAAAAATAAAGAGGCAATCATCGAACTATTCGGTGGAGTGATCGAAAAAGTAGCAAATCGCCCAGGAGGATATACCCGTATCATCAAAACTGGTTTCCGATTAGGTGACAACGCAGAAATGTGTATCATCGAATTGGTTGACTTCAACGAATTGATGCTTAAGGATTCCAAGCCAGCTAAGAAAACTACCAGAAGATCTCGTAGAGGATCTGGAAGTACTGCTACAGAGGCTAAAACAGAGGCTCCTGCAGCTCCTACAGCTGAAGCTCCAAATGCCCCAGAAGTGGCAGATGACACTATTGAAGGCGAAACTGAAGACAAATAAGTTGAAGCCTACTTCAATATATCAAAGGATTGGACATTCGTTCAATCCTTTTTTTATACCCTTTTCTTTCCCAATCCTTCCCAATAAATATTTAACTTTGGGCAACTTAATAGAACGATGATCAAACAAAAAGCAACTTTACTCTTAGCGGATGGAACTGTATTTCACGGTTCGTTGATTGGAAACCCCGGAACAAATGGCGGCGAAATTTGCTTCAACACCGGAATGACAGGCTATCAAGAGATCTACACCGACCCTTCTTATACCGGTCAGATTATTGTCACCACCACCTCCCACATCGGGAATTATGGGGTTATCGACGAAGAGGTCGAATCAGATCATCCTACCATCGGCGGAATAGTGGTCAACAGTTTCTCGGAAGTATTTTCAAGATTAGATGCTTCAGGTTCTCTTCAGGATTACCTGGTGAAAAATAACATTACCGGCATCGCGGATGTAGACACACGTAAGCTGGTCAGACACCTCCGATCCAATGGGGCGATGAATGCTATCATCAGTTCCGAATATGAGGACAACCTGGAAGGTCTGCAAGCTGAATTGGAAAAGTTACCGGATATGAACGGTTTGGAGCTTTCTTCCAAAGTCTGTACGCAGGAGCCTTATTTCTATGGTGATGAAAATGCCTCAATCAAAGTGGCTTGTCTGGACTTCGGTATTAAAAAGAATATTCTCCGAAATCTTGCCGACAGAGGGGTTTATTGCAAAGTATATCCAGCCAAAACCAAGCTTTCTGAAATGGAAGACTGGGCTCCCCATGCGTATTTCTTATCTAATGGTCCTGGAGATCCAGCCGTGATGGAATATGCCGTTGAAACTACCAAAGATATCCTTGACACCGGAAAACCTGTTTTCGGGATTTGCCTGGGACACCAGATCCTAGCAGAGTCTTGTGGAATCTCTACTTACAAAATGCACCACGGACACCGGGGATTGAATCATCCGATCAAAAATCTTCACACCGGGAAAAGTGAGATCACTTCTCAGAATCATGGATTCAATATTTCCCGCGAGGACGCTGAAAAAAATCCTGAAGTGGAAATCACTCACGTACACCTAAATGATAATACGGTGGCTGGAATCCGCTTGAAAAACAAACCTGCTTTTTCAGTACAATACCATCCTGAGTCCTCACCGGGACCACATGATTCCAGATACCTTTTCGATGATTTTATTTCTTTAATCAATTAAATCTAATCTCATAAACCTTTTAAAACTATGACCTTGATCCAATCAATTCACGCAAGACAAATTCTCGATTCAAGAGGAAATCCTACCGTAGAAGTCGATGTGTACACTGAAAATGGTGCCTTCGGAAGAGCCGCAGTACCAAGTGGAGCCTCGACTGGAATCAATGAAGCTGTCGAGCTCCGGGATGGTGACAAATCTGCCTACATGGGCAAAGGCGTCATGAAAGCGGTAGCTAACGTGAACGATATTATTGCTTCGGAGCTGGTTGGCTTCGATGTATTTGAGCAAAATCTAATCGATCAGATCATGATTGACTTAGATGGCACTCCCAATAAAAGCAAGTTAGGCGCCAATGCTATCCTTGGAGTTTCCTTGGCCGTAGCCAAAGCTGCAGCAATGGAGTCCAACCAACCACTTTACAGATACGTCGGTGGGGTGAATGCAAATACGCTCCCTGTACCCATGCTGAACATTATCAATGGAGGTTCTCATTCCGATGCCCCGATCGCATTTCAGGAATTCATGGTTCGCCCTGTGGGAGCACCTACTTTCTCGGAAGCCATGCGTATGGGCACCGAGATTTTCCATAATCTTAAGAAAATCCTTCATGACAAAGGTCTGAGCACTGCAGTTGGAGACGAAGGTGGTTTTGCTCCGAATTTTTCCGGAGGAACTGAAGAAGCTCTATCAGTAATTCTCGATGCCATCTCGAAAGCTGGCTACGAAGCAGGCAAAGATGTAACGATTGCCTTGGACTGTGCCGCCTCAGAGTTCTTCAAAGATGGGAAATACGATTATAAAAAGTTTGAGGGTGATTCCGGGAAGACCAGAAGCAGAGAAGAGCAGGTCGCATATTTGGCGGAGCTTTCTGAAAAATATCCGATCGACTCCATCGAGGACGGCTGTGCTGAAGAAGATTGGGAAGGCTGGGCAATGCTTACTGCCAAGATCGGTGACAGAGTACAGCTGGTAGGAGATGATCTTTTTGTGACCAATGTCAAATTCCTGAAAAGAGGAATTGAGGAAAAATCAGCTAACTCCATTCTGATCAAAGTAAATCAGATCGGAACCCTGACCGAAACCATCAATGCGGTTAATCTAGCGCACAAAGCGGGATTTACTGCAGTAATGTCTCACCGTTCCGGAGAAACTGAGGATTCAACCATCGCAGATTTGGCGGTAGCCTTGAATTGTGGACAAATCAAAACCGGATCGGCCTCTCGGTCTGACCGGATGGCAAAATACAATCAATTGCTTCGAATAGAAGAGCAGTTAGGCGATTCAGCTATTTTCAATGGCAAATTTGCCTGATTGAGCGTCTTTAATTTATTGGAAAGACAGCCTGCTTAGACGGGCTGTCTTTTTTTTGCACCATTTTTGTAACTTGATCCACAAACCAATCCCACCATGAGCAAATACCTTAAATACACGAAGAATTTTTATTTTCTGGGTCTGGTATTTTTTTTGGCCTGGATGCTGTTTATCGATTCCAATAGTGTGCTCAATCAAATCAAGCTAAGCAGGAAGCTGAATTCGCTGGAAGATCAAAAGGAATTTTATCAGGAACGAAAGGCCAGAATTAAGTCCGAGCGGGAAGAACTCATGAGCAATCCGGAACTTCTGGAGAAGTTTGCCCGTGAAAGATATTTAATGAAAAAACCATCCGAGGATCTTTATGTCATTGTCAAAAAATAAATTCACACTTCTTTTTTTATTCATTTTTGTAGTTTCCGCGACAAGCACGTTTGCCCAGCGGGAGTTTTATCCCGGAGACAGTGTCTCCCTAAAAGACAGATTGTACTTTGGGGGGAACTTTGGAACTCAATTTGGTACGATCACTTTGATCGATGTGTCTCCGCTGGTGGGGGTGATGCTCACACCAAAGTTTTCTTCAGGAGTAGGGCTTACTTACCAATATTTCAATGATCGCCGCTTCATAGGAGGAGAGACCTCTTCCTATGGTGGGAGACTCTTCAGTAGGTACAATGTACTGCCCAATATATTCCTGCATGCCGAATACGAATCCATCAATTTCGATAATTACAATCTGATCGCTGATCGTTTTGAACGGATCTGGTCCAGAGCTTTTTTTCTGGGAGGTGGATATTTTGCCCCTTTTGGCTCCCGTGGCGGTGCCAATTTCACCTTTCTTTACAATGTGCTGCACGACAATCTCCGTTCCCCATACGCGGAACCTTATGTGATCAGAGTCGGTTTTGTACTGTGATTCTACCTATATAAGCCCTTTATGGATTCTTTTATTTCTAAACTTTACCGAGCACATCAAGAGTGTGCAGATTGCCCCTCCCCAAAAGTAATCCAGCAGTTTTTTGAAGAATTATTGGGCTTGCTTTTTCCTGAATACACGGTCAACAAGATCAATGAGCGAGAGGAACTCAAGATGCGCTTGTCCGGGCTCCAAGATTCTTTTGCAGCGATATTAATCCGGAATAAACATTTATACACCGGAGACGGAGCGCAACTTGCCAATGCTTTCTTTGAGAAACTGGAAGAAATCTACGATGCAGTGCATCAGGACGTGGATGCCATGTATGCGGGAGATCCTGCTGCCAAATCCCGGACCGAAATCCTCCGAAGTTACCCTGGATTCTTTGCCATCGCTGCCTATCGTATAGCCAACCAAATTCATCAATTGGGGATTCGGTTAATTCCAAGGATGATTACCGAACAGGCTCATAGCCGAACAGGGATTGATATCCATCCTGCCGCAAGCATTGGCAATCACTTCTGCATCGATCATGGTACCGGTGTGGTGATCGGAGAGACCACTGTCATCGGCAATCATGTGAAAATCTATCAGGGAGTCACGCTCGGGGCCTTGAGTGTGGAAAAAGCCGATGCCGATATCCAACGACATCCGACCATCGGGGATCACGTGGTCATCTATGCAGGAGCTACCATCTTGGGCGGAAATACCGTGATCGGTGCCGGAAGTACCATCGGAGGCAATGTCTGGTTGACCAAATCCGTTCCTCCGAGGTCGAAAGTCTATTACCAGGCACAGATGTACCATGCCGATTCAGAAGTGACCGATCTGTATGTCTTCAAAAATGACCGTGATGAAACTAGTTGAATTAATCGGAAATACCCCACTGGTGGAGCTTTTCCATATTCCCACCAACCCGAAAGTAAAGATCCTTTGCAAGATGGAGGGACAGAATCCTGGCGGTAGCGTCAAAGATCGGGCTGCTTTCAATATGCTCCAATCTGCGTTGGACCGGGGAGAAATCAAAAGTGGAGATCGATTGGTGGAAGCCACAAGTGGCAATACCGGAATCGCGCTGGCGATGGTCGCCAAGATACTCGGACTGGAGATGACACTCATCATGCCGGATAACTCTACAAGAGAGCGTGTGCTGTCTATGGAGGCTTATGGTGCACAGGTCATCCTGACCCCTGCTGCCAAAACCATCGAATATTCCCGGACCTTGGCTGAAGAGATGAATGCCAAAGAAGGCTATTTCATGCTCAATCAATTCGCCAATCCGGACAATTACCTTGCCCACTACAAGACTACAGGTCCTGAAATCTGGAATGACACCGAAGGCAAAGTCACCCACTTTGTATCGGCTATGGGAACTACAGGTACCATCATGGGTGTCTCCCGCTACCTCAAGGAAAAGAATCCGGATATTCAAATCGTAGGGACACAGCCCACCGATGGCTCCAGTATTCCGGGAATCCGGCGCTGGTCACCGGAGTTTTTACCGGCTATTTTTGAAAAGGAACGCGTGGATCGTGTGATTGATGTATCCCAGGAACAAGCTACCCAAATGACCAGACGCATGGCAAAAGAGGAGGGTATCCTTGCCGGTATGAGCAGCGGAGGCGCCTTGCATGCGGCTATCGAGCTTTCCAAAGAACTCGAAGAGGG
>CAZFSC010000014.1:0-1395 GCA_964521585.1 uncultured Limnohabitans sp. | reverse complement strand
AGATTGACTCAACGTGGTGAATTACATTCTGATTAAATCGATACCAGTTTAAAATACAGGTTTGAAGATTCGTTTTTGTTCCAGGAGATTTCTTTTCCCAAATGGTAAAAGGCCTCCAAAAGTGGTGCATTGTTGATTTTTCCGGCATCCACTGCATTAAAGCCTATCAATTCGATGAGTCGCTTGACGCGGATCTTATCTGGAATATCGTCTCCACAATAATAAACTTCCTTGATGACTCCGATCGTATCTGAACTTGGATAATCAATACCCAAATTGTTGAATCCTTTAAATAAATGTGCTTCTGGAGCCGCCCGTTTAAGTAAGAGCGTATTGGATGTACCTAGTTTTTTGTCGTATTGGGCGTTGGTGCAGTCAATGATCAGTTTATTACTGGTGTCTACATTTTTCAAAGCTCGTGAGATTTCCTTCATGTAGCTATTTTCACTGCAAATCAGGATGATTTCAGATTGGATGATTGCTGATTCATAAGGGCAGATCCGATTGTAAAGAAGATTCAGCATCTTCCAATCATTTTCTTGCGTATCGAAATCATGTCTCACTCCGAATACTACATTCAGTCCGGCATGGATGTATTTTTTGCCCAGGGTTTTTGCGAGCGAAGTACCACCTAATATTCCTAGTTTCATCTTTTTATGATTTTACTTAATGGTCAGATGGAATCTCGCAGTATAGATCATTATCCCAGTGTGAGACGTTCTCCTCCTGCTCGATTTCATGGTTTGAAATGGCTTTAAAATTTTAATCAATCAATAATACCTCAGTTCGAATTTGGATAATTACACTGTAAACAATTGAAAAGTAGGATTTAGGAACAAATAATCAAAATATAATTTTGATAAAATACATAAAACAAAATAATATTCATTTTTATTAGAATGAAATGCATATAAAGTTCTTTTAAAAGACAGTGATAATTTCAGCATTTCGCTTTTTTATGGGGTTTTACTCCTGATAATCAACAGAACACAATAAAATCCCCAGACCGCGATTGATCTATCCATTCATGACCTCAGGCAGACCGGGGGAAAAGAAATCGTGATCCTGAAAGGATCGAACTTTTCAGTAGCCCTAGGTGAAACCTGGGGATCAATGATTGCAATATGAATGAATCACAACCCTGAGAGAGCCTGTTTTTTCCACTCCCAGAAGGGAGGTGCCTCTTTGGATGAATAGTTCGACCCGCTTCGGGGTCGGGAAAATCTACGCCCACGCTTCATTTTACCACGGGTTTCACCCGCGGCTATTGAAAGTTTGGACCCCTTATCAGGGGGATACTCCCGATTATTATCGTGGCCTATGCTTAATCAAAGGATTCCGAAGGAATCTCATGTTTATAGCTAAGGTTCTGAAAAAGAAATACGACCCCGCCGG
>CAZFSC010000013.1:33841-42833 GCA_964521585.1 uncultured Limnohabitans sp. | reverse complement strand
CAGCCCTTCGTTAACAGAAAATATTTGTCCATCCTTCGGGGCTTGAATATCTGGATGGGAAAGGAAAAATTCGCCCAGAGAATTTTCATAAGTAAAGCCATTGACGCCGAAACCTGTCGTATACACCAACATGGTAGAAGATCCGTAAAGGACATAGCCAGCCGCTACCTGTTCAGTACCTTTCTGCATAATATCCTCTTCTAGGATAGGGCTACCAATGGGGGTTTTTCTACGATAAATTGAGAAAATTGTACCTATACTGATGTTCACATCGATATTTGAGCTTCCGTCCAGCGGATCGATGGCTACGACATACTTCCCTGATTTATTTTGAAGGTCGATGACAGCATCTTCTTCCTCGGAAACAATGGCACAAACTTCACCACCTTTACTCAGCGCTCTCATAAACCGGATGTTAGCGATCACATCAAGTTTTTGTTGTTCCTCACCTTGAACATTGGTTTGCCCGAAAGCTCCTCCAATTGAGGATAATCCAGCTCGATTTGTCTCCCGATTTACTATCTTGGAGGCTAATGCGATGTCTCGCAGTAGTTGTGAAAGCTCTCCGGAAGCGTACGGAAAATCACTTTGTTTAAGTTTGATAAATCGATCCAAAGTGGTACCAACGGTGTAGGCCAAGCCACTTTGGTCCGGCTGATAAGGTAGAATTTTCATTGCTTAGAAAAATACAATTTATGGGTTTATACTTTCGAAAAGTAAGAAATATTTCTAATGGCAAAAACAGTAATTTTTAAATTTGGAGGGGCTTCTATCAAAGATGCCGCTGGAGTGAAAAACCTAGCTGATATTTTACGTAATCGATTGCGAACAAATTTGGTTATTGTGGTTTCAGCCATGGGAAAAACTACCAATTCACTTGAAAATCTTATCTCAGATAAATTGGCTGGAAATGATTTTTCTTCGAATAGTACAATTTTAAAAAATTATCATTTGGCAATATGTGAAGAATTATTCCCCGCTGATCATTTGATTTTTCCCAAGGTGGAAAATTATTTTACACAGCTTCATCAGGTTCTTCAAAAGCCAATTTCGCCAGCTAATTACGACGAGTATTATGATCGTGTGGTTTGTTTTGGAGAGTTGATTGCCACCCTAATCGTGATGGAATACCTCTGCTATCTAGAGATGTTTGTCATCTGGAAAGATGCCAGGGAATTGATTCAAACGGATAGCGCTTTTCGCTTTGCAAAGGTAGATTGGGAAAAGACAAAGAAGCGCTGTCAGGATCAGTTGCGACCTAGTTTAGAACAGTTTCCGGTTGTCACACAAGGATTTATTGCCTCCGATCCCAAAGGTAGAACCACTACTTTGGGAAGGGAGGGATCTGATTTTACAGCGGCAATTTTAGCGGCATCCTTAGGGGCAGCATCCGTGACAATCTGGAAGGACGTGCAGGGCATATTGAATGCCGATCCAAAGAAATTTCCAGAAACGGAGTTATTTGAAGAATTGGAATATCAGCAGGCTGCTGAGATGACCTATTACGGAGCTACAGTCATTCATCCTAAAACCATCAAACCATTGGCGAATCTCAAGATTCCGCTTTTAGTTAAGTCTTTCCTTTCCCCGGAAGCTCCTGGGACCAAAATCTTCGAAAATGCCAAATCGCATCAGATCCCAACCATCATTCTGAAAGAGAATCAGGTATTGGTTAGCTTCAAGGTCAAGGATTTTACCTTTATCGAAGAAAGTCACATTCACCAGATTTACGATCAGCTTCAACAACTGAAACTCCGTGTCAACATGCTGCAGACTGCAGCGATTAGTATTTCTATAGTAATTGATAGTCAGCTTTTCAAGCTTGAGGCCTTAATCAAGTCTCTCCAAGGTTCTTTTGAAATCCGCTACAATGAAAATCTTCAACTTTTAACAATTCTTCATCCCAACGAAAAAGTAATTGGAGTTCAGCTTGAGGATTATGAGTCTCTTTTGGAACAGTCCACAAGAAACACGTATCAAGTAGTAAGAAGAGCACTAATCCCTTCAGATCAAACATAAGTAAGAAGTCTTACACTTCGATGAATGTGATGCATGGGAGATTCCAAGTAACAGATAAAAGATAAGTTATAAACTGATAAAATGATTTTCTTTAAGCCGATAAAATCGATACTTTACAAGGCTCAACCTACTTAAAATCAAAATCTATGAAATCAAGAAGATCATTTATACAGCAGGCAAGCTTGTCGGCATTGGCTATTTCCATCTCTTCCATGGGCTCATTAAAAGCAAGTGGCAAAGCCAAGCCAATTGAATCAAAAGAGGATAAAGTTCTACGTGTGGCCATTATGGGACTTGGCAGTTATGGTACACGAGTAGCAGAGGCAATGCAAGACTGTAGCCGTGCAAAATTGGTCGGTGTCATCAGTGGAACTCCTTCTAAAATTGCGATGTGGCAATCCAAGTATGGGATTCCTGCAAAAAACTGCTACAACTACGAAAACTTTGATGCAATAAAAAATAACCCGGATATCGACGCTGTCTATGTGATTACTCCAAATGCTTTGCATAAAGAACAGTCCATCCGGGTAGCTAAAGCCGGAAAGCATGTGATCTGTGAAAAACCCATGGCGGTGAATGCTTCGGATGCAGCAGAAATGGTGGCAGCGTGTGATCAGGCTGGAGTGAAATTATTGATAGGTTATCGGATGCATTTTGAAGCCAATACACTGAAGGTGGTAGAAATGCGTGAAAAAGGAGAGTTTGGCGATATCAAGTTTTTTCAAGGCTTGAGTGGGTTTAAAATTGGTGATCCAACACAATGGCGGTTAAATCCTGAACTCTCGGGAGGAGGGGCTATGATGGATATCGGTATTTACTCTATAAATGGAGCGAGATACTTGGTAGGTGAGGAGCCAATTTGGGTCACAGCCCAAGAAGTGAAAACTGATCCGGTCAAGTTTAAAGAAGGTATAGATGAAACCATCACTTTTCAGATGGGGTTTCCCTCCGGAGTTGTTGCTTCATGCCTCTCGACCTATAGCATGAATAATCTGGACAAGTTTTTCTTAAACGGAACCCAGGGCTTTGCAGAAATGCAGCCATCCACCGGCTACGGTCCAATTCAGGGCAAAACCCACAAAGGTCCATTAAATGAGCCACATGTCACCCATCAAACTGCCCAGATGGATCAAATGGCAGCAATCATTTTAGATGGTGCTGTTGCCAAAATTCCAGTTGACGGAAGAGAGGGCTTGAAGGATATGGAAATTATCGATGCGATTTTTGAAGCTGTAAAAACAGGGGAGAAAGTTCTATTAGGCTAATTTGTCGAGATTCAATTGCATAAAAACTAAGGTAAGCCACTTATCAAATTTAAAAGATACCTCAGGAAGTCTGGCTACTTCCTTGAAGCCTAATCTTTCATGAAACCTGTAGCTTCCATGATTCTCTGAATCCATACCAGCTATCATGACGTGATACCCCTGTTCTTTTGCCTGATAAATCAATTGCTTTAGCATGGCTGTGCCCATGCCTTTCCCTTGTGCTGAGTGATCTAAATAGATGCTATGCTCGATAGTTCTGTCGTATCCAGGTTTGGTTCTAAACTTCCCGTATGTCGCATAGCCCACGACTTTTCCATTCATTTCCCCTACTAATACAGGGATATCGTTCTTTATTTTCTGATCAAAATTCTGAGTTACTTCATTCAGTGTCTTGACGTGGTAGTCATAATTGAAAAATGTATTCAGAATACTGTCATTGATAATTTCCAAAATAGCCCCACTGTCCTTGACCTGATAGGGACGGATCAAAAAGCTCATCAACGGAATCGGTTTACAATTTTTTCTATACCTGGAAGATAAGCAATGCCAAACAAATTTAAGTGCACCAATAAAGGATACAGATTGTAGACTCCCATCCGGGATTCAAAGCCAGCCTCCAAAGGAAAAACGGATTCATAAGACTCATAAAAAAGCGAATCAAAACCTCCAAATAGTTTGCTGAAGGCCAAATCCATCTCGCGGTGACCATAATAAACAGCAGGATCTATAAGGCAGGGTTCTCCCGAATTGCTACTTAAAACATTTCCGGACCAAAGGTCACCATGAAGCAAGGCAGGCTTTTCATCAGGAAAAATCGATTCGATTTTTGGGTAGATTTCCTGAAATCTCTTGAGAAAATCCAAGGGGATTAATTTATCGAAGTAGGCCTTACCGATTAGCGGTTCCAATCGCTGTTCGATGAAAAAGTCAAGCCAATTGGCACAAGGACTGTTTTTTTGATGGATGGAAGCAATGTAATTATCCTCCCGAAATCCAAATTCATCGGCATCTGTCAGGTGCAAATGGGCCAAACCTATACCGAGATTTTCCCAATATTCAAGTTGATATCGACCAGTCGGTATAAACTCAGAGAGAAGGTAATTGTAATCGCCTATCCGACCGGATCCGAAAGTATCAGGAACTTTCAGGAATGTTGATTTTTTCAGAATCTTCAAGCCATTGGCTTCTTTTTTTAAAATATCGCGCTCATGATCGAAATTAAGCTTCAGGAAAAAAGCACCTTCTGTTGATTCTAAATGGATGCCTTGGTTGTGATTGCCTGCGGCAATAAGTGATGCTGTCTTTAATATTACCTCAGATCCAAGGCATTCAAAAAGTACTTGTTCGTAGATCTCATTGAGATCAAACATAGATCTGATGAGTTTGGACTGCTTCGTTTATAAAATGCTCGATGCACTCATTCAATATATTATAAATTTCGTCAAATGCTTTGTCCTCACCATAATACGGGTCTGGCACCGAAAGTCCATCTGATCCTTTAACGAATTCACGCATTAAGTAAATTTTCTTGTCCGGATATCCATAGATCAATTTCAGCTCATTTAAGACTTTGAGATTGTTCTCATCCATGGCAATGATGTAATGAAAATCCCTAAAATCAGTCCGGTGGACCTGCCTTCCTCGGTGGTTAATGCGAAGGTTGTTTTTTTCAGCACATTTGATGGTTCGCTCATCCGGAAGTTCTCCGATATGGTAATCGGAAGTTCCTGCGCTGTCTGATTTGAAATGATTTTGGACACCCCCATCTTGGATTTTACTATTGAAAATGGCCTCTGCTAGAGGTGATCTACAAATATTACCAAGACAAACAAATAGAACTTTAATCATAGCAATCGAATGGGAAACGTATTCGGACTTGAAAAAACAAGGTTTGAAAATACTGATTTTTGATAGGAATTGTAAGATTTGAGGAGCTTTTTTAACAAATGATTTTAATTTAATCGGAAATAAAGCGGAATGGAAATGAGAGGGAAATAGGTTTTGCAAAGGATTGCCTACTTTTGAATAATGAAATTGATCTATCGGATTGGGATTTTTCTTGCCAGACTGATCCTTCCTTTATTAGGACTTTTATTTCCTCGAATTGGAAATTTTTTGGAAGGAAGAAAAGACCTTTTTAAAAAACTTGAAGAGTTTAAAAAAAACAATCCAGGTTCACTTGCCTGGTTTCATGTGGCCTCTTTAGGGGAGTATGAACAAGCAAAGCCAGTCATCGCAGTTCTGAAAAAAACTAAGCCAGGGATGCAGGTAGTAGTTAGTTTTTTTAGCCCTTCGGGTTATGTGCCTGCAAGCAAGAAGACGCAAACGCACGTGGATTTCATCACTTACCTTCCTTTGGATGGGAAAAGCAATGCCGATAAATTTGTCAAAATTCTATCTCCGGAAATTGTCTTTTTTGTCAAATACGATCTTTGGTTTCATCATTTGAAAGCAGTAAAAGCTGCCGATATTCCTCTTTATTTGATTTCAGCTTCCTTCAGGCCCGATCAGGTCTATTTCAAGGGAATTCCTTTTTTCAGGAATCAACTTTTTCTTTTTGACAGGATATTCACCCAGAATCCGGAAAGTGTTGAATTACTTCGTCGCGTCGGTTATAATCAGGCGGTACTGGCAGGGGATACTCGATTCGACCGCGTGGTGGAAACAGCTCAAAATCCAAAATCATTTCCTCAGATTGAGTCATGGATTGATGGAACGCCCGTATGGGTTGCAGGTTCCGTTTGGGAAGAAGACATGGAATTATTGATTCCTTTGATCGATCTGAATCCAGAATATAAATGGATCATAGCACCACATTCCATTGACGTTGGCACTATTTCAATATGGCAGTCCAGAATCAAACGTAAGTCGATCCGCTTTTCCCAATGGGAACAAGACGCTGATTTTGAATTGCTTTTTATCGATAATATTGGGATGTTGAGTTCTTTGTATCAGTTTGCAAGACTTTCCTATGTTGGAGGTGCCTTTGGACGGGGACTTCATAATATCCTGGAGCCGATAGGTTTTGGTTCGCCGGTTGTTTTTGGAAAGCTGAAGAATGAGTCCAGATTTCCAGAAGCTGCTCAGAGCCAAATTAAGGGTTGTGGTTTTGAGGTGAGAAATTTTGTAGATTTGAAGGCTATTTTCCATAGACTTCAGGCGAAAGATTTCTATGAAAAATGTAAGAAAGCTGCCAGGGATTGGGTAGCCTCAAACCAAGGGGCAGCTGAAAAAATCATTGCTCAAATCGGTTTTAAAGAAGATCATGAAATCGGGCATATGGACAATGAGTTACAGTAAGATGATTATTGACCATACGAGATGCCATCTGACCTTTGAAAAACAAAATACATACGGATGAAAGGGAGAGTAATTAAATCTACGGGGAGCTGGTATATCGTCAAGACTGATTCGGAGACAATATCAGCGCGTCTAAAAGGAAAGTTCAAACAAGATGAGCTGAAATTGACGAATCCTATCGCCGTGGGAGATTATGTGGAGATGGAGCGAGAGGCTAATCAGGGAACCGCAGTAATCCATACGATCTATCCTCGGGAAAATTACGTCATCCGAAAATCCACCCGAAAGCAGCATTTTTCTCATATCATAGCCAGCAACCTTGATCAAGCGCTACTGGTAATTACCATGAAAAACCCAAGAACCTCATTAGGTTTTATCGATCGATTTTTGGTAAGTACAGAGAGCTTCAGGATTCCGGCAATTTTGGTTGTAAATAAGATGGACCTGATGGACAGCGAGGAAGCCAAAGAATGGCTACTCGACATCCATGAGATCTATGAACCTCTGGGGTATCGGATCATTGAGACCTCGGCAACTGAAACAGAAAATATCGGAGAATTATTTCGGCCCTATCTGGAAGGTAAATCCAGCTTGATTTCTGGTCATTCAGGGGTAGGTAAATCTACCTTGCTCAATGCCCTCGTGCCTGATGCTGGACAAGGCACCAAGGATATTTCCTCTTTCAGCGACAAGGGAGTGCATACGACTACCTTTGCGGAATTATTTGAATTGGAATATGAAGGTGATTTGATCGATACCCCAGGGATCAAAGAGTTTGGAATTCTGGATGTGGAGGATCATGAGTTGTCGCATTACTTCCCAGAAATGAGAAAATACCTTGGTCAATGCAAATACAATAATTGTCGACACGTCCAAGAACCCGGGTGCATGGTCATCCAAAAATTGGAGGAAGGATACATTCATCCCTATCGCTATGACAGCTATCTGAACATTCTTAACGAGGAAGACAACAGGAGATAAGCCATCACTTGCCTTTTGAATCCTACGATAAATACTTAATTTTCATTTTCCATAAAAAATATGAGCGAAGTACTCAATCATCAACAGATAAAAAAGAAAATCACCCGAATGGCCTATGAGATTTACGAGCGAAATCTCGGCTCTGGAGCAGTGGTTTTTGCCGGAATTTCGGGAATGGGGATCACGTTGGCAGGACTTCTGGCAAAGGAGCTCCAGGCGATTTCCTCACTTCGTGTGGAGGAAGTGGAAGTCTTACTGGATAAATCCAATCTGGCAGCCTCCGAAGTGGAGCTTTCCGAAAATTGTGATCTTCAGGGAAAGACATTGGTGCTTGTAGATGATGTGTTGAATACCGGAAAGACACTTGCTTATGCAATGAAACCCTTTTTGGATATAGAATTATATAAAATGGAAGTCGCCGTACTCGTAAATCGCAGTCATGGCCTTTTCCCAATCCGTCCGGATTATACGGGCTATGAACTTTCTACCACCTTAAATGAACATATCCGTGTTGACTTCTCTGTAGAGGACAATTACTCTGTTCACCTTCATTAAATATTATGTCAGTCCACTCTTCAGCTAATATCAAGCGAATCACTACTCATATTCTTCAGGAAATGAAGGACAGGGGAGAGAAAATTTCCATGCTCACTGCCTACGATTATTCGATGGCAAAAATCGTTGATGCGGCCGGGATCGATATCATTTTGGTCGGAGATTCCGCTTCCAATGTCATGGCTGGACATGAAACTACCCTTCCCATTACTTTGGACCAGATGATCTATCACGCCAGTGCGGTGGTGAGAGCGGTGAAGAGAGCCTTTATAGTAGTAGATATTCCATTTGGAAATTATCAGGGTAACAGCTCAGAAGCATTGCGGTCTGCCATCCGGATCATGAAGGAGTCAGGAGCTCATGCAGTGAAAGTAGAAGGAGGTGCTGAAATTAAAGAATCCGTGAGTCGGATTCTAAGTGCCGGTGTACCAGTTATGGGACATTTAGGGCTTACTCCTCAGTCCATTTATAAATTTGGAACTTATACCGTCCGGGCAAAAGAAGAATCAGAAGCAAATAAGCTCATTCAGGATGCCAAAATTCTGGAAGAATGTGGCTGCTTTGCGCTAGTTTTAGAGAAAATCCCTGCTGAATTAGCTTCAAAAGTGGCAAAAACTGTTTCTATTCCGGTCATTGGTATTGGGGCAGGTGGTGGAGTGGATGGTCAGGTATTGGTCATGCACGATATGCTGGGCATCACCCAGGAATTCAAGCCACGTTTTTTAAGGCAATATGCTGATCTGCAGAGCGTGATGATGGAAGCTTTTTCCAATTACATTAAAGATGTAAAAGGTGAAGATTTTCCAAATGAGTCAGAGAGTTATTAGGTCTAGAGGCCGGCAAGCCCAATACTTTAAATTTTAAACCACTCG
>CAZFSC010000013.1:0-33741 GCA_964521585.1 uncultured Limnohabitans sp. | reverse complement strand
GAGTTATTAGGTCTAGAGGCCGGCAAGCCCAATACTTTAAATTTTAAACCACTCGGCTTTCAATTTTAAAGTAAATCATTGAAAGCTGATTCGTTTTATTTGGGTTTAGCCAGTTCTAAACAACTGAGTTCAACCGCTTCACTTGCAATTGCTTCTACTTATTCCAAAACAAACACCAGAGCATTTGAAAGCTATACTCCATTCATAAAATTCAAAATTGATATCGTAATAAGCGATGCGATTTTTGGCCTAGCTGTTTCAAAAGTCATAATTCACGTCACCAGTAGGGGACAACTTTTCAATTATTCGATGAAAGGATTGAATTAATTCTTGCTGACAGAATAAAAAAAGCAGAGGGATATCCTCTGCTTTCAATTTTTCAGTCGAATCAGTTTTTCTCTGGATTTTCCTTAGCCTTCCTCTTCTTTTACTTCTAATTTTTCATTTACTCTGAGTATAAAATCGCTCAACACGTTCATGAAGTTGATAAATGCATCATAGGGCGAGTCATAGGGGCTAAAATAAGAGTGAATATCCCCGTCTGAGAAAAACTTGGTACACATGTAATAAAAGTGATCAGAAGTCTGAAGAAAAGCCCAATCCCGCTTGATCTCTGGGTCATTGATTTTATTCACCTTTTTTTCCAGTTCGTATAACTTACCGAAAGCTTCATCCTGAAGATCATTACCAAGCCAGGCTGTAAGATCCCGCTCCTCATCCGCCCAAGAGATAGGAATTGGAACACTGATTTTACCCACTGGTTCTACACCGGCTGCCACCTCCGAGGGGGTTGAGAAGCCGTAATTTGTATGCTTGAAAACCGCCTCAGGTAAATGTCTCATGAATTCAAATATTCCTGTCTCTGCCCATTGATGCTCTCCAAAGGTCTCGTAATCCATGAAAAGATTGATCACCTGCTCAGTCTGCGGAACGTTATTAATCCATTTGACAAATTTGTCAGTGGTGAGCGGGTAGTCTGACCAGGTTTTGTTTCCAAATCTGAAAGCGATGTCATCACTTAATTGGAAGTTTTTCAAAAGTACTTTGAGGTTGGGCTTGATACTATTGGTGTAGACATAATTAGGGCTTTTCCAACCTAGAATATGCTTTGCTCCCTCAGTAAGTGTGACATCATATCCCATTTCGGCTATCATTTCGCCAATCTGGTCTGAATAAATAAGCTCTGTATTCCGGAATACTTTGGGTGAATATCCATTGAAAAGTTGTTTGATCTTTTCCTGATGTTTTTTCACCATGTTCTGAAACTCCGTCTTACTTTTCAGTGCGGCCAAGGAGTGGCCATAGGTTTCATTTAAAAGTTCAACTTTGCCCGTGGCGACCAATTTCTGAAAACTTTCCAATACATCAGGTGCGTAGGCTTCCATCTGTTCCAAGAACGATCCGGACATGGAAAAGCTCACTTTAAATTTTCCATTATACTTGTGGATTAGGTCCAAAAGTAAGGCGTTCATAGGCAGATAACATTTCTGAGCCACCCTGCGCATGACACTTCGATTAAGAAAATCATCCCAATAATAATGGTCTTCACCTATGTCAAAAAATCGATAAGGCTTTAATCGGTATGGCTGGTGGACTTGAAAGTAAAAACAGATTGTTCTCATGATTTCTTCGCTAAAATGTTTTGATAAACTGTGACAAGTTTGGCAGCCACATGCTCCCATTTCAATTTTTTCAACTCCTCACTTCCAAGTTCCTTAAACATCCGGGAGATACCGTCATAATGAAGCAAGGCAAACATGGCATCTGCCATGGAATCAATATCCCAAAAATCAACTTTGATTGCATTGTTTAGCACTTCTGCTACTCCCGATTGCTTGGAGATAATTACCGGCGTATTGTGTCTTACGGCTTCCAAAGGGGAGATCCCGAATGGTTCTGATACAGAGGGCATCACGTACACATCGCTGATCGCATACATGTGATCCACATCATCTCCTTTCAAAAATCCGGTAAAATGAAATTTAGTGCCCATCCGAAGTTCAGCTACCCGATCGATCATCCGGTTTAAAAGATCACCTGAACCAGCCATGACAAATCTTACATTTGGGTCCCTGTCGATTACTTTTTTAGCGGCTTCGACGAAATACTCCGGGCCTTTCTGGAAGGTAATTCTTCCTAAAAAGGTCACTATTTTTTCCGGTACTTTTTTATTGTAAGTAGACTTGATGATAGAAGCATCCAAAACAGCGTTGTGCAGGACACTCACTTTCTCTGCCGGCACACCATATTTTTTGATGATGGTGTTTTTTGTCAGCTGACTTACTGCCACCACATGATCTGCTGCATGCATACCCGCTCTTTCGATATCGTATACTGGTCTGTTGACGGATTCTCCGGACCGGTCAAATTCCGTGGCATGAACATGTGCAACTAGTGGTTTTCCACTGATTTCTTTGGCGGCTATCCCTGCAGGAAAAGAGAGCCAGTCATGGGCATGGATAATATCAAAATCACTTCGGTCTCTTGCGATCTGTGCACCTGTGAGGGCATACCGAGATACTTCCTCCATGAGATTTTTTCCATATTTTCCACTAAACTCATATTTGGTGGTGAAGATACTTTCGTCTACATCCGTTCGGTCATGAATCGCATAATCTGTAAATTTTTGATATTCCTCCGGACCGAGATAAGGTACTAAAAAGCTACTTACTTCAAGATAAGTCAGGTTTTTCCAAATGGATTTGAATTTTTTCTCCCGATAATCGATGGATATGTCGCTGGCATTTACAAAATCAGCCATGGGCTCTTCATCACCCCAAAGCTTTGGCACGACAAAAATTACATCTTGATTATGATGGACCATTCCTTTGACTAGTCCATAGCAAGCTGTACCAAGACCTCCTGAAATATGTGGTGGAAATTCCCACCCAAACATTAATACCTTCATAAAGAGTCTTTTAAATTTTTTTGATCAAATCCATCATCCGCAGCAACTCTGCTACGCTCCATGCCTGAGAAACTGCCCCTTTTGGTCTATGTGGGGGGTCTCCATCATAAATTTCGGCTACAGTTCCTACGCCATACTGGGTCATTACTCCATCAAATCCCTTCAATATTTTTTCTATGAAATTTTTTGAGGACTTGCCATGAAGCTTAATGTATGCTTCTACGAAATGCGCCATCGGCCAGACCCAGACAGTACCATTGTGATAGGCATTATCCCGACTTATTTGGTCTCCAAAGTAATAGCCCTTATAGGCATGGTCCTCAGGCGAAAGAGATCTTAATCCTCTTGTGGTCAATAATTTTGACTTGACGGTCTCGAGGATTTGGTCGTTTTGGGTTTCACTGAGCATAGTATAAGGCAGTGAAACCGCAAATACCATGTTTGGCCGAATCGACCAGTCTTTTTCGTCCTTGTGTACCAAGTCGGCTAAATATCCGTACTCGTCTGACCAAAACTGACTTTCGAAGGAATCACGAACTTTTGCAGCAAGCGAGGCGATATCTTCATCTTTTGTGAGTTCATGGTAAAAGCAAAGTGCATTGTACCAGAGTGCCTGAATCTCTACCGGACAGCCAATTCTTGGCGTAACCGGCCCATCTGGGGTGACTGCATCCATCCAGGTAAGGGCTATTCCTTCTAATCCTCCGTAGACCAGTCCATCTTCACGAACATGAATATTAAAATCAGTTCCTGCACGATAGCCATCAATAATCCCTTTCATTTTGCCTAGATAACGATCCTTTACGGTCTTGGTATCTTTGGTATAGACGATGTACTGCTGTAAAGACCAAAAGTACCAAAGTGGTGCATCTATGGAATTCATGTTGGTCATTACTCCGCTACCTACATTGGGGAAAAGTGGACCCTTCAGATCTTTGGACATGGTATCCATGATGTTGAGAAAGGTTTTAGTATCACCTTTTGTCAATGTCAATCCGGGTGTTGCGACAAAAGTATCCCGTCCCCACCACCCAAACCAAGGATATCCGGCGATGACCCTTGTCTCTTCATTTCGGTTTCGGATAAATTGTCCCGCTGAATTTTTCAGGCAGTTTTCAAAATTGCTCCTTGGAATTCTTCGGGCAATTTCTTTTTGAAAGGCGTTTTGACGGGTGTTTGGATCTGCTTCCGTAAGTCCTGCAGAGAAAATGACTGATTCCCCTTTTTCAATGTCGAACTCAAAATACCCAGGCACAAATAAGTCTTCTTGATAATCATAACCCCGCTCGCGCTCGATGATGTATTCTACATTGTAATACCAATCAGCTGCTGAAACGAATTCAGATTTTTTGGATGTCTGGAGAAAAAGCGGGTCGTATTCAGGGTAAAGTCTGAAACTTGCCCCGTTGGGTACTTTTTTATGTTTTTGATTGATCCGGTCATTTGCTTTGCAAAGGTTATGATACCCTCGGAAAGCCAAGAAGGGATGGATTCTGATTTTAGTAGGGGAATGAGCTTCTAAAAGTGTGTATCGAATCATTACTCGATCCCGATTAGTGTCGAGGATCAACTCCTTCTGCAACAATACTCCTCCCACCCTGTAAGTAAGTTTTGGGATAGGTTCTGAATCAAAGTCTTCCAGGTATTTGTGCCCTCTGGGAGAGTAGTTGCCGGGAAATTTAGAGATTCCCAGATTGAAACTCGCTCCATGCTGGATGACCGTCTCATGCACCGTCGATAACATCACATGATTCTGAGAGTCAATCTGTGGCTGTGGTACAACCAGTAGTCCATGGTATTTTCGGGTATTGCACCCGATGATTGTGGTACTGGTGTAGGTTCCTGATTGATTCGTCCTGATGATCTCACGATCCAAGGAGTAATTCAGGTTAATCAATTGTGTCTTATCGAAATGGATATAACTCATAGTAGAAAAATTCTAAGTTGTTAAAAATAGAATTTTGCAGCCATAAGTAAAATGAAAAGCAAAAAAATAAAGGTTATGAACACATAACCTTTATTTTTTTCTAGATTTTTCAGGAATGAATCGCTTCATTTTGTAATTCTTCGAAGTTCCTCAGGGATTCTTCGAATTTCATCAGGTAGTTTTTTGCTTGGAGGATATTGATTGGTTTAACCACCGGAAATCTAGGGGAGGTTTTGAAAAGTGTAAACATCTGAAATTGGTTTAATTTTTCTCGATTTTGTCAAATGTTGTGCCAATGAAGCACTCTATTAAAAGTAAAAGCCCCTCTTTCGGAGGGGCTTTTGGGTGAAAGACCGGGTTCGAACCGGCGACCTCCGGTGCCACAAACCGGCGCTCTAACCAGCTGAGCTACAATCACCGTTTTAAACCGTTTGGGATTGTTTTCCTTAACGGTTGGCAAAGGTAATAATTAAGATAAGTTACTGCAACATGGAATTTAAATATTTATTAAAAATTTCATCCGATCACCTTTTTTCGATTCATCAAACTGTCCGTTTTCGTAAGCTAAATGCCCAGAAACGATCGTATGGGTCACATTTGATTTAAAAGTGTGACCTTCAAATGGAGACCAACCACATTTTGCCAAGATGTTTTCTTTGGAAACGGTCCAGGGAGAATCAAGATCCACCAAGACCAGATCAGCATAATACCCTTCGCGGATGAATCCTCTATCTTCGATCCGAAAAAGCTTTGAGACGTTATGGCTCATTTTTTCTGCGATTTTCTCAAGGCTGATTCTTCCGGCATGATAGAAATCAAGCATCGCCACCAGACTGTGTTGATTGAGAGGTCCCCCTGATGGAGCTTTGAGATAACTTTGGGCTTTTTCTTCAAGAGTATGGGGCGCATGATCGGTTGCGATTACATCGATTTTATCATCCAGCACCCCCTGAAAGATCGCGTCCCTATCATTTGCTGTTTTTACTGCCGGATTCCATTTGATCAGGTTTCCCTTTTCGAGGTAGTCTTTTTCCGAAAACCACAGATGATGGATGCAGGCTTCCGCTGTCACTTTCTTTTCCTCAAGCGGAATATTGTTGTCAAAAAGTTCGAGTTCTTTGGCAGTACTGATATGTAAGATATGAAGTCTGGTTCCATATTTCTTTGCCATTGCCACAGCACGGCTTGAGGCGTCGTAGCAAGCTTCCTCGGACCGTATCTTCGGGTGAAATTTGACTGGAATGTCGTCTCCGTAGATTGATTTGAATTCCGCAAGGTTGCTGGCGATGATATGATCATTTTCACTGTGAATGGCTATAAGTGCCTTGCATTCCCTAAAAATTCCCTCAAGTGATTCGATATTATCTACCACCATATTGCCGGTAGAGGATCCTTGAAAAATCTTGAGACCACATACTTTTGAGAAATCCACTTTTAGGATTTCCTCCAAATTGCTATTGGTCGCTCCGAAGAAAAAAGAATAATTAGCCAATGATACTTCCGCTGCCCGACTGTATTTCTCTTCCAGAAGGGGAAGTGTAACTGCTTGCGGGACAGTATTGGGCATCTCCATATAGGAGGTGGTTCCCCCGGCTACTCCTGCTTTTGCCTCGGTGTAGATTTCGCCTTTGTGAGTCAATCCGGGTTCCCGGAAGTGTACCTGATCATCAATTACACCCGGGAAAAGGTGTTTTCCGGAGGCATCAATATGGATATCGGCCTGCTCTCCGGACAGATCTGAAGCTATTTTGGCTATTCTACCCTCTCTTACCAATACATCACCCGGACTTATCCGGCCTTCATTGACTATATTTGCACCGGTGATTAGTATACTTTTCATCTTTTGTCTTTTATATCTGGTTTTCCACTCCATCCAAAATTAATGAATCATGTCCAATGAAACCCCAACTTTTGACGCGTTTAAGCTAAACCGCCAACTTTTGGACGCGATCTCTTCAGCGGGTTATACTGTTCCTACTCCTATCCAGCAAAAAGCCATCCCTTTGGCCTTGGCAGGGCATGATGTTTTGGGGATTGCCCAGACCGGAACAGGAAAGACTGCTGCTTACATTTTGCCTCTGCTAATGAAGGTTAAATATGCACAAGGGATGCATCCAAAGGCTTTGATTCTGGCACCAACCAGAGAATTGGCAATGCAAATTGAAGAGGTGGCGATTCAATTGGCTGAAAACACAGATTTGCGAATAGTCTGTCTTTACGGAGGGTTGGGGCCAAAAACTCAAATCGAACTGATCGAGGCAGGAGTAGATATTATTATTTCCACCACCGGTCGCTTTTTGGATCTCTACAAGAAAGGGAAAATCTTCACAAAAGAAATCAAAACAATGATCTTGGATGAGGCTGATAAAATGATGGATATGGGCTTTATGCCTCAGATTCGAAATATTTTAGAAATCATTCCCGTTAAACGTCAAAATTTACTCTTTTCTGCAACCTTCAGTGATCGAGTAGAAAAATTGGCTTCGGAATTTCTGGAGTTTCCAGAGCGAGTAGAAGTGACTCCTTCTGCAACCACAGCTGAGACCATCGCACAGGTGAAATACTTGGTTCCAAATATTCGGACCAAAATCAACTTACTCGGAGAGCTACTAAAGCAAGAGGAAATTGCTCGGGCGATAGTTTTTACCCGATCCAGAAAAAATGCGGAAGAGGTTTTTGGATACTTAAAAAATCGTGTGGAGGGGGAAGTTCGAGTGATTCACGCCAATAAAGGTCAAAATACCCGCATCAATTCCATTGATGATTTCAAATCTGGGGATGTTCGATTGCTAGTGGCTACAGACGTTGCCTCACGGGGATTGGATGTGACCTTGGTATCTCATGTGATTAATTTTGATGTACCACTGATCTATGAAGATTATGTACATCGAATTGGGCGTACGGGTAGAGCTGAGCATGAAGGAAAGGCCATCACTTTTATTAATCCTGCAGAAGCCTACCATTTCCAACGAATTGAGGAATTGATCCGAATGGAAGTTCCGGAGCTTGAAATTCCGGCTCAGGTTGATGTGCCTGAAACGCCTTTTGCAGAGCGACAAGCTTATGCTCGGGAGCTGGATCACTTGATGCAGCGGGATAATCCAGATTACAAAGGAGCTTTTCACGATAAAAAGGAGCGGAAGAAGCCTAACTTATTCAAGGAAAAAGCGAAAGAGGAAAAGAAGCGAGGCAACAAAAATTCCAAAGCCAAGACCAATCGAAACCAGCTAAAGACTAAGCATCAGAAGAATAAAGGGAAGTAATTTTTAATAATTTAAAATGCCTCCAATAAGTTTGTTAGACTTATTGGAGGCATTTTTTTAAAGTTGGTGATTTTATCTATCCGTTCTAGTATTAGTACCATCTACCGGGGTTCGCTTGTCGCGGTTGGCTAGATCCCAGGTCGTATGGAAGATCAATTTGGCACGCTTGGCCATTAATGGAAATTCAATTTTATCCACCGTATCTGTCACCTGATGGTAATCGTCATGAACTCCATTGAAGAAGAAGATGACCGGGATATTGTGCTTTGCAAAATTGTAATGATCTGATCTGTAATAGAATCGATTAGGATCGTCAGCTGCATCATAGCGATAATCCAAAATCAAATCCGTATAGGTGATATTGTTGTATTCATTGATTTTTTTCAACTGAGAAGAAAGCATCTCAGATCCGATTACATACACATAATCCTTGTTTTCGGCATCCTGGTATTCGTAGTCGATCCGGCCTACCATGTCTATATTGATGTTGTTTACTGTGTTTTCCAACGGAAACACGGGATTTTCCCCATAATACTCAGAGCCCAAAAGTCCCTTTTCTTCTCCAGTCACATTCAAAAACAACAATGATCTCCGAGGTCTAAATCCATCTTTTGTCGCCGTGGCAAATGCCTCTGCAATTTCCATCACCGATACTGTCCCAGATCCATCATCATCTGCTCCATTGAAAACCTCTCCGGTGCTACTTACCCCAACGTGGTCATAGTGTGAGGAGATTACGATCAGTTCGTCTTTAAGATCAGTGCCTTCCAGGTAGCCCATTACGTTTGAGCTTTCTACCGGGACAATATTTTTAACTACTTGGAAAGAAGCTTTCTGCGCTTTGATGGACTCAGGATTAGTTTTCGCAGCTTCTTTGAGGGTTTCTATTGTTTGGCCAAAAAGAGCTGCCATTTTATCAGAGCTTACCATGAAAGCGGGACGCTGGTTGGTTTCTTTGGGAAATCCTATTCGGCCCTTACCTGCCAGAGTTTTGTATCTATTGGCTATGCGGTCAAAATTTGCCTGTCCTTCCATGGTCACCATCACCACCCCAGCAGCTCCGGCATCCATGACTTTGGCAATAAGATCATTGCTTCGTAGACCAACTGCCCAGATACCTACAAGTTTGTCTTTTACGCTCACCTTAGCCAGATTTTCATCATTTACTAATCCCAGAAAAACCAAATCAGTCTTCATGGCTTTCTTCATATCTCCATCACCGACAAATACGAAATCCTCATTCTGAATGAGTTTCATTTTGCCAACTTTCAAATCTACTTTGTCAAAAGAGGTGCTGACAAGTTCAACATTTTGGAAATAACTGCCATTTACCGGGCCTGTCAAACCGTTTTTCTTATAAAAATCTGCGATGTACTGAGCTGCTATCTTAAGCTCTTCCGAACCGGTATCCCGTCCCTTCATTTCGTCTGAAGCGAGATAGCTCAAGTGTTCTTTTAAGTCACTAGGAGTGATTGTGCTGGCATATTTTACTTGTACGGGATTTTGAGCTATGGCATTTAGTGCCAAGCCCATTGCCAGTGTCCCTGTTAATAAGAGTCCTTTTTTCATTGATATATTTTATTTCAGACCCTAAACTAGATAAAAATTTAACCCTGCAATAAACCGTTTGTAAATTATGCTTGTTAAGGAGTTAAATTATTGGGCTTTATCAAGGTCATATCTTCAGAGAAATTATACCTTTGCCCCTTGAAAAATCCAAAAGAATTCTTACCCAAATCCTTCATTATTCCCAAAGTTCTTTATGCAGATCAATCTTTCGAATGCTGTCAAATTTGAGAGCAGACACAATGGCCCGACCGAAGCGGAAATCACAGCGATGTTGGAGAAAATCGGAGCCTCATCAGTAGAGGAATTAATCGATCAAACTGTACCAAAGTCAATCCAGCTCGAGCGGCCTATGAATCTGCCGGCTGCAAAATTGGAATCAGAATTCCTAAAGGAATTCAAAGTATTGGCTGCCAAAAACAAAGTTTTTAAATCGTTTATCGGTTTGGGTTATTACGATACGCTGGTGCCTGGAGTGGTATTGAGAAATGTACTCGAAAATCCAGGATGGTATACCGCATATACTCCATATCAGGCTGAGATTGCCCAGGGAAGATTGGAAGCGTTGATCAACTTCCAGACAGTAGTGATGGAATTGACGGGGATGGAATTGGCCAATGCCTCACTCTTGGATGAGGGTACAGCTGCTGCCGAGGCGATGACAATGCTTTATGCGGTCAAGCCGAAGGAAAAGAAAAATTCCCACAGGTTTTTTGTGGATGAGCAGGTGTTTCCACAGACCAAAGCAGTCTTGGTTACACGTGCCGAGCCCTTAGGTATTGAGTTGGTTTTTGGATCTCTGGATTCTTTAGACATGACCGATGAAAATCTTTATGGTGTTCTTTTTCAATATCCGAATGCATCGGGTGAGGTAAAGGATTATTCATCCATGGTCGCAGCGGCAAAAGAAAACAACGTGAGCACAGCCTTTGCTGCAGACTTGCTTGCCTTGACGATATTGACTCCTCCAGGTGAAATGGGTGCCGATGTAGTGGTCGGTTCTGCGCAGCGGTTCGGAGTTCCAATGGGATATGGGGGGCCACATTCTGCATTTTTTGCTACCAAAGAAGCTTATAAGCGCCAGATACCAGGTCGGATTATCGGAGTATCCATCGATCGTGCCGGAAATAAAGCCTATCGAATGGCTCTACAAACCCGTGAGCAGCACATCAAGCGCGAAAAGGCTACTTCTAATATTTGTACCGCGCAAGTGCTCTTGGCAGTAATGTCGAGCTTTTATGCGGTTTATCATGGTCCAGAAGGGTTGAAAAATATTGCCTTACGAACCCATGGTCTTGCTAAGCTGACTGCAAAAGCGCTTCAGAAACTTGGATATGAGGTATCATCCCAAAATTATTTTGATACTTTGAAAGTGGCTATAGAGGCAAAAACTCTCAACACGATCCAGTCTTTGGCGACAGATTCTGAAATGAATTTCAGATACGATTACGATACAGTCTTCCTGACTTTCGACGAGGCAAAGACAGTAGAGGATGTGGTGACAGTTGTAGAAGTATTTGCAAAAGCTAAAGGTGTTCCGAACCCGGATATCAGCGGATTAGCAGAAGATTTGACTTTGGATCTTCCCCAAGCACTTCTTAGAAAATCAGCTTATTTGACTCATCCTGTTTTCAATATCTATCATAGTGAGCATGAGATGCTTCGGTATATCAAGCGTTTGGAAGCCAAAGATCTTTCATTGGTTCACTCAATGATTTCATTGGGTTCTTGTACCATGAAGTTGAATGCTACAGCAGAGATGATTCCGGTAACTTGGCCTGAATTCGGTCAAATCCATCCTTTTGCTCCAATCGATCAGACCGCTGGATACCAGGAGCTTTTTGCACATTTGAGAAATTGGTTGTCGGAGATTACAGGCTTTGCAGATACCTCACTTCAGCCCAATTCAGGTGCGCAGGGAGAATTTGCTGGTTTGATGGTGATCCGTCAATATCATATGAGTAGAGGCGACGCTCATCGGAATATCGCCCTAATCCCTACTTCAGCGCATGGTACTAATCCAGCATCTGCCGTGATGGCAGGCATGAAAGTGGTTTTGGTGAAGTGTGATGAAAAGGGAAATATTGACATCGCGGATTTAAGAGAAAAGGCAACGGCTCACGCAAATGATTTGGCTGCCTTGATGGTGACTTATCCATCTACTCATGGAGTATTTGAGGAAGCGATCCAGGAAATTTGTGAATTAATCCATCAAAATGGAGGTCAGGTTTACATGGATGGCGCTAATATGAATGCACAGGTCGGATTAACAAGCCCCGGAAGAATCGGTGCGGACGTTTGTCATCTCAATCTACATAAAACATTCTGTATCCCTCACGGTGGAGGAGGTCCAGGCATGGGGCCAATCTGCGTAGCCAGTCATCTGGTTCCATTCCTTCCCGGAAATCCACTGGTAAAAACAGGAGGTGAAGATCCAGTATCTTCAATTTCCTCAGCACCATATGGAAGTGCAAGTATTTTACCAATATCCTACGCCTATATCGCCATGATGGGTGGGGATGGTTTGACTAATGCTACTAGAATGGCAATCCTGAATGCAAATTATATTAAGGAGAGGCTGAAAGGAAACTTTGAGATTCTTTATACCGGCACGAAAGGAAGAGCAGCTCATGAAATGATAGTGGATTGCAGAGCATTTAAAGAAGTGGGAGTTGAAGTGGAAGATATCGCAAAGCGATTGATGGATTATGGGTATCATGCGCCAACGGTTTCTTTCCCGGTTGCGGGAACCTTGATGATTGAGCCTACAGAATCTGAGACTAAATCTGAGTTGGATAAATTCTGTGACGCCTTGCTTTCAATCCGTGAGGAAATTCGTGAGATCGAATCAGGAAAGGCAGATCAGGAAAATAATGTCTTGAAAAATGCACCGCATACCGCCACCATGGTATTGACAGGAGAATGGAATTACCCCTATTCAAGGGAGAAAGCAGTGTTCCCAAGCGAAAATGTGAAAGCGAACAAATTCTGGCCAAGTGTAAGGAGAATAGACTCCGCCTACGGGGATAGAAATCTCATGTGCAGTTGTATTCCTGTAGAGGAATATGCTGGGACAGAGGCTGAAATAGCTTGATAATAACTAAATAAAAATGGGTTATCAATCTGATAACCCATTTTTTTATCCTATTTATATCTTAAACATTCACGTGGCGCTCCGCATGATAAGATGATCGGACTAATGGACCAGATTCTACATACTTCAAGCCTCTTGCCAATCCTTCTTCCCTATATTCAGCAAATAGATCCGGGTGAATAAATTCAGCAACCTCGATGTGCATCTTGGTTGGCTGTAGGTATTGGCCTAAAGTCAGGATATCACATCCATGAGCCACAAGATCATCCATAGCCTGAAGAACCTCTTCTTTTTTCTCTCCCAAACCAAGCATAATTCCGGTTTTGGTACGCTTGCCATATTCCTTGGTTAGCTTGATCTGCTCTAATGAGCGCTCATATTTTGCCTGGGGACGCACTCGTCTATAAAGGCTGCCGACGGTTTCCATATTATGGGAGACCACTTCTTGCCCACCTTCTATCATTCGATAGAGTGCATCCCAGTTGGATTTCACATCCGGAATTAAGGTCTCAATAGTTGTGGCTGGAGAAAGCTCTTTGGTCTGTATCACAGTTTGATACCAGATTTCGGCTCCGCGATCTTTTAATTCATCCCGATTTACAGAGGTAATTACGGCATGTTTCACTCCCATCAATTTGATGGCTTCAGCTACTCTTCTTGGCTCATCGGTATCATATTCTGGTGGTCTTCCAGTGGCCACAGCACAGAAAGAGCAGGAGCGCGTACATACATTTCCTAGAATCATAAAAGTCGCCGTTCCGGCTCCCCAGCATTCACCCATATTTGGGCAATTTCCACTTTCGCAGATCGTATGAAGCTTATGCTCATCGACTAGTTTGCGGACTTTGGCATATTCTTTTCCGACAGGAAGTTTCACTCTCAGCCAGTTGGGCTTTTTTCGTCGAGTGGCTTCCTCCGATATTACTGGTAATTCGATCATTTTTTTTGATTTGTAACAAAGGTAAGGCTTAAGCTAATAAAGCCAACGATTGCTTATTTTCTAAACCCGTAGAAGAAGGTAAAATATACCGATTGAAATAACTGTTTGTTTTCAACTGTCGGGATTAAGGGAATTTCTTTGGTAAACCCTTCCAGCATATAACCAAGTTCCAATCCAGTCACATTTGATCTGAAAACTCCAAATTCAAAGGAAATGGCGGCTTTTAAATTGGCTCCGAACGCAAATTCTGATTCACCAATACCTTCCAATAATCGACCTGTACCAAGAATATTGAATCGACTTTGATGGATTTCAGGATCATATTGCTCACGGACAGTTTCTACTCGGTTGATAGCATATTCGATGTAATAAGGGGCAATTAATCCAAAAGTAGGCCCTACTGCTCCTAATGCGGAAACTTGGACTCCCTGATTGGGCGCTTTTTTAAACAGCACGATCTCTCTTCCATACTGTGGTCTGATGGAATAGAGGTAATTGGATTTCCCAAAAATATAGCTATTGCCTAATACGGTATTGTATCGTACTTCCTTCGGATTTTTTACGTTCGAAAGTTCAATTGCCCAAAAACTGAACTGCGTATCATCGATCCGTGTACCAGCTTTGAATACAAAACCTCCAATGAGCCCGCCATTGGTGTTTTTATTGAGTCCAAAAGTATATTCCTTATCATAGTCATAGTTACCGACATCTTCGCGCTGTGCAAATGATTTCAATGAAAGGAAGACAAATAGGAGAGGTAAAATTAAATTCAGCTTTTTCATTCGAGTTGGTCGAAAATATTGCCCTATTTTTGGGTTCGTGTATTTTAAACTGAATTTTAAAAGTAAGAGTTTATGCCGACTATAAAAAGTTCGTATTTAGGTAATTTAAGGACCGAGTCTATTCATCTCCAGTCTGGTACCAGCCTGCTTACCGATGCTCCTGTAGACAATAATGGAAAGGGAGAAAAGTTTTCCCCTACTGATTTGGTAGCTAGCGCATTAGGCAGTTGTATGGTTACCATTATGGGGATCATAGCTGATCGGAATCAGGTTTCTTTGGAAGGGATGAAGTGGGAAGTTACTAAAATTATGGAAAATTCACCTCGGAAAATCCATGAAATAAAGGTAGATTTTACCTGGGAGAATCCCGTGGATGATCAAGCATTCCTTCAAAAGTTGAAAAATGCAGCCAAAACATGCCCTGTGGCCCTGAGTTTAGATCCTGCCATCAAGCAAACCTTGACTTTCAATTTTTAAGATTGGAACAAAAAATCCTAGGCAAGGATTAATCAAGTATAAACCCAAGATAAAATTGATATGTGCTATCTTTTTGAAGACTTCAAAGGCTGGAAATCCTATTGTGAAAAAAATCAAATCACGCTTCCTCAATCTGTGATTGAGTACGAAGTAGAGCAAAAAAACGGTACTCCGGAAAGGATTAATACGGGTTTGCTAAATGCCTATCAAGTCATGAAGGATGCCGTTAAAACTGGTTTGGAAGAGGAGATGACTTCGCGCTCAGGAATGATAAACAATGGCGCTAAAAAGGTTTTCAATCATAAGTTAAGCGTACTTTCTCCTGAATTTCAAAAATTGATATCCAGAGCACTGGCAGCAAAGGAGGTCAATTCCTGTATGGGCAGGGTAGTGGCTGCTCCGACTGCAGGGGCCAGCGGGATTTTACCTGGTACATTGGTCACCCTGCAGGAGATTCATTCGCTTACAGATGATCAGATAGTGGATGGATTGTTAGTCGGAGCTGGAATAGCGCTCATCATCGAGGAGAAGGCTAGTTTGGCGGGAGCAGTCGGTGGCTGCCAGGCAGAAACTGGTTCTGCTGCCGCAATGGCAGCAGGTGCAATTGTGCATTGTCTTGGAGGAAGTACGGATCAGATTTTCAATGCAGTGGCCATCACAATTCAATGCATGCTCGGTTTGGTTTGTGATCCAGTAGCAGGACTGGTGGAGGTCCCCTGTGTGGTCCGAAATGCCAGTGCAGCAGCAATAGCTTTCAGTTCTTCCCAAATCGCTCTGGCAGATGTTAATGCTGTGATCCCCGTAGATGAGTGTATCGAAGCAATGGGAGAAATAGGTGCTTCTATGGAAAGCAGATACAAAGAGACAGCAATGGGGGGCCTAGCTGCTACTTTGACTGGACAAGAAATCTCCAAAAGAGTACTTATTCAGGATATTGAGATTCTTCCTGATGAGAATCTAGATGAATAAATTGTTGAAAAATGGAATTTTCAGAATGGATTCTATAGAAAGGGAAAAGATCGTCGCCCAAACAAAAGCACTTACGAGCATTTGAGTTAAGATCCTCTTTTTCTTAACTCCGAAAGAAACCATAATCAAAGTACCTCCTATGGGAGTCAAAAGCAATGGAGTAAGACAGGCTATGCCAATTTCTCCGTATTTTTTCCAGATCCTCACAATTCCCCTGTTCTTTTTCGTAAACTTAGGCTTAGGCTTTGAAAATCGAAGTTTTAAAAAACGTTGGAATTTGGTGCCTAAGAATGTAAAAACTATCACGCTACTCATCATTCCAGCCACGGTGACTAAAATGGTCTCTAGCAATCCATACCCCGCAGCCGAACCCAAAAGCGGACCTGCAATAAATTTGAACCAGGAGAGAAAGTAGATTCCTAGAAATTTGAGGATTGATTCGATCATAGTAGAAAATACAAATAAGCTCCATAAGAAAACAATAATAGGATGCCTTCAGTTTTGGAAATCCTCATTTTTCTTAACATTAAAGGAAATAATAAGGACGTGATAAAAAGCATCCACAAGAAATCGGAACTGATAAATTCCTGAGAAACACCGATCGGTTTGATGATCGCGGTAATACCGATGATGGAAAGAATATTCATGATATTACTTCCCAGAATATTACCCAAAGCCAAATCGGTTCTTTTGGATAAAGCTGCAACAACTGAGGTGATTAATTCTGGTAAACTTGTACCGATGGCAATGATTGTCACCCCAATCACCCTTTCAGATACGCCATATTCCCTGGATATAAGGATAGCATTTTCTACCAACAGCTCTGAGCCGATATACAAGCCCAATATTCCGCCGATGAAATAAAGAATCGATTTCATCATTGAAAAACTCTTTACTTGCTCTATTTCCTCTTCTACTTCCGGATTCTTTACTTTACTGCTTTTGAAAAGATAAACATTGAAAATAATGAATAGCGCAAAAAGCAATATCCCTTCCCATGTTTGTATTATCATGTCATAGGCCAGTCCAAAGAAAAGAAACGAGACTAGCAGAGTGACACTGTAATCAAACCTGAGATGAACGCGACTAATCAGGATGGGATAAAAGAGTGAGGATATACCTAATACAAGGCCGATGTTGGCGATATTCGAGCCAATAACGTTTCCAATAGAGATATCACTGTTACCTTTTAAAGCGGCATTGACACTGACTAGAAGTTCGGGAGCTGATGTACCAAAGGCAACGATGGTCAGACCGATTAATCCGGCGCTCATGCCAAGTTTCACTGCAATCCCAGAAGCTCCGTCTACTAATATTTTCCCACCTGCGAGAAGAATAAAAAAACCTAGAATCAAAAGAAAATAAACGAACATAAAAAGATTAAATTTTTGGCCCGAAAGCTAGATCTCCAGCATCCCCCAATCCAGGGACAATATAGAAATGTTCGTTCAGCCTTTCATCCAAACTTCCAACCCAGAAGCTGTGAGGGATTTTCAAGTTTTCATCAATAAATTGAATGCCTTCTGGAGCTGCAAACCCTGCCGCAATATGGATATGCTTAGGAATACCGCGTTGACATAGCGAGTCGATGGATTCGATCAAGGATTTGCCAGTTGCCAACATGGGATCGGTCATAATCAGGATTTTATCTTCAAGAAATGGACTTGCTTGGTATCCTAAGTTTACTTTCAAATCTCCTAATTTTGCTTCCTCTCTAAAAACTCCTACAAATCCACTTTCGGCCTGATCAAAGAAGTTCAGAAAGCCTTGATAAAAGGGTAAAGAAGCTCTCAATACCGCAACAATCACTGGATTCTCTGCCAATGTCAAAACGTTTGTCTTGGTAAGGGGAGTTTGAATGGTGTTAGATTGGAATGGGAGTGATTTGGATAGTTCGTAAGCAAGGATTTCACCGAGTCTTTCTAGATTTTTCCGAAATCTCATTCTGTCCTTTTGAATAGTTATATCTCTCATTTCCGCCATAAAGTGATTGGCAATGGAGGGAGTTTGGGATAGGATGAACATGTTTCAAAGATAAGGAAAAACCAGCGTTTTAATTTGGAACTCTTAAGTACCAGCTCCTATTACAGCTCGGTTTGATGCAAAAAAAATCCTGTTCGAGAAGAACAGGATTTAAATTACAATGGGTAGAGATCCATTTACTTCACTTCAAAGCTAGCTCGCCGTGCCATTTGTCTGGCATCAGCAGAAGATTTATCTACACTTGTATCTTCTCCGTAACCTTTGTAGGAAAGTCTAGAAGCATTTACACCTGAAGAGATAAGTAAGTCATAAACAGCTTTAGCTCTTCTTTCTGAAAGCTTCATGTTGTAATCTTCAGGACCGATTTCGTCAGCATATCCCTTAATCTCAACGCTTACTCCTGGGTTTTTCTTCAAGAAATTTGCAACAAAATTGGCTGCACTGGTTGAATAAGCCAGCGGTTTATCACTATCGAATCCGTAATAGATATTGACATAATTATCATTGATAGCTTTTCTGAAATAATCGATTTGCTCTGGAATTTCTTCAACAGGACACCCGCCTGTAGAACTGGGACCAGGTAGGAAAGGACATTTGTCAAGATGATCTGGTGTGCCATCCCCATCGGAATCTAAGGTGGTCCCGGAAGAGCTTACTCTTGCACCAGCGGGAGTATTTGGTTCTTTATCCAAGTAATCAGGAACGCTGTCTCCATCCGAATCTTTCAACATGTCTTTGATTTCGCCAATCTGGGTTGCTAATTCTTCTTTGGTAGCGTATTTGTCCTCACGGATGTACCAATCTGCATGTTCTTGGTTTTTCCCCAAGTAAAAGGCCAGGCCTAGTGTTCCTGTCCACCAAGTACCTGTGGCGTGGACGAAAGGGTTACTATTTGGTGTAGAAATAGGAAATGGAGCATTGTAAATATTACCATCAAACGTATATGTTTGACGTCCATTAACTATAACTGATATATCGCCAGTCAATGCGATTTTTTTTGAAATTTTGTATTTGCCAGTCAATCCAGATATTAGATTGTAATGATAATCAGGTTCATTCCCAGAAAATTGAACTTCTTTAAATTGCATTCTCCCAAATCCAGCTCCAAGGTGTCCAAGGAGGCTTATTTTTCTCGATAAGTGCTCAAAATTCAACATTCTTCCAAAATTGGCTACTCCTTGTAAATCCACTCTAATATAATTTGTCTTAAATTCTGGACTGACTCCATCTGCCTCAGAGAAATCTCCAAAACCAAGATCTCCCTTCACTCCGAAATACTCATTAATCATATATCTTGTCCCAAATTCTATGTGTCCAATGTTCAACATAGGTGCCAGATACCCAGGAGTCAAGGGTGACATGGACTTATTAAATCCCAGACTTCCTTCTATTGACCATTTATTGAACTCTTGTTGAGCTATTAATTTTGATCCTAAGACAATTAATATGAGTGATAATAAAATTTTTTTCATAGTTAGGAATTGATGGTAAAATAAGGCGATTCAAATTTATATATTTTAATGCCTTTTTACAGCATATAGACAAAAAAAGCCTGACCAATTTGGTCAGGCTTCTAATTATATTTTCAAAGAATTACTTTACTTCAAAGCTAGCTCTTCTTGCCATTTGTCTTGCGTCAGCAGAAGATTTGTCAACGCTTGTATCTTCTCCATAACCTTTGTAAGAAAGTCTAGAAGCATCTACACCTGAGGAGATAAGTAAGTCATAAACTGCTTTGGCTCTTCTTTCTGAAAGCTTCATGTTGTAATCTTCAGGACCGATTTCGTCGGCATATCCTTTAATTTCAACACTTACTCCTGGATTTTTCTTCAAGAAATTCGATACATAGTTAGCGGCACTGATCGAGTATCCAAGCGGTTTATCGCTGTCAAAAGCGTAGTACACGTTTACATAACCGTCATTAAGTGCTTTTCTAAAGAAGTCAACTTGCTGTTCTTTCACTTCTTCTACTGGACAGCCTCCTGTTGAAGCAGGACCTGGCGCAAACGGACATTTGTCCATGTGATCAGGTGTACCATCCCCATCAGAATCCATAGTAGTTCCAGAAGAATTAACTCTAGCTCCAGCTGGAGTGTTAGGCTCCTTATCAAGGTAATCAGGAACTCCATCTCCGTCAGAGTCTTTCAACATATCCTTGATGCCGTTGATTTGAGAAGCTAGTTCTTCTTTTGTAGCATATTTATCAGCAGCGATGTACCAATCTGCATGCTCTTCGTTTTTACCTAAATAGAATTGAAGTCCAAGTGTACCTGTCCACCAAGTACCATTTGCACCGTAAAAACCATTATCTGTGGATGGTCTGATTGCTGCAGACCCATCCCAAGTTACGGTTTGTCTTCCGTTGAGAATAGTACTAATGTCCCCAACTAGGGCAATGTTTTTACTAAGTTTAAGCTGAGGAGTTAAGCCAAACATGATTGTGTAAACCTCGTCATTAAAAGTGTTGAACACATTTTCCTCCGGATTTACTCTTCCTATACCAGCTCCACCGTGAAGAAGTAATCCGAAGTTTCTTGTGAAAGATTCGAAATTCATTATTCTTCCAATGTTGGCAACACCCTGCAGGTTAGCTCTAAAATATTTGGTGTCGAAGCTTGGACTTGTAGATCCATTTCCACGAGCTTCTCTCATGGATCCGAATCCGTAATCCAATTTGATCCCGAATTTTTCGTTAAACATGTAGCGGGTACCCAATTCGATGTGGCCAACATTTAATGTCGGAGATAAGTAGGCCGGGGCAAGGGGAGCCATTGGCTTATTAAAACCGCCACCAATTTCTAGTGACCATTTGTCAAATTCTTGTGCTTGAGTGCCGATTGAAAGGGCCCCAGCCATAATTGTTGATAGTATTAGTTTTTTCATAACAAAAAATTTTTGTTCAAATTTTAAGTGTTGATAGATGTGAATACAAATTTATTAACTTTTAATTTACTGCAAATCTAAATGAATTATTTAAAACCCAATTCTAGGTAAAAAAATAATTCTGGACTTTTTCTCTAATTAAGTTTATGAATTTAACATATTTTATGCCAAAATGAAATTATTAACTGAGATCCTTGATATAAACGCAACATCCGGGGATGAATCTTATTTTTCAGAATACCTATTAAATTGGATTCGTAAACGAATGTCAAGTTGGAATGTTTTACCTCAAATTTATTCTGGAAATGATTTCCACGATTGTATACTTTTAAAATTTGGAAGTCCACGTACTGCAGTTTTCGCACATATTGATACTATTGGGTTTATGGTAAGGTATGAAAACCAGTTAGTTAGTATAGGAGGTCCCGAGATTATAGAAGGTGCAAAGCTCGTAGGAAAAGATGATTTGGGATATATAGAATGTGATTTAAAAGGAGATGAAGACAACTTTTTTCATGATTTTCCAAGAAAAATATTTCCCGGTACCAGACTTTCTTTCAAACAGAATATTCGGTTTGATGATGAATTTGTTCAAGCTGCCTACCTAGATAATAAACTTGGAGTTTACAATGCTCTGAAACTTTGTGAGACTATTGAAGATGGTTGGGTAGTTTTTTCCACATATGAGGAACATGGCGGTGGCAGCATGCCCTTCTTGTTGAAATTTATTCAAGAGACAGCTCCTGTCAAACAAGCTTTAATCTCTGATATTACTTGGGTTACTGAAGGTGTCAGGCATCATGAAGGAGTGGCTATATCTATCCGGGATAAATTCATTCCCAGAAAAAAATTCATCGATAAAGTAATCAATCTGGCCGAAGAAAGTGGAATTCCATTTCAGCTGGAAGTAGAAGGCAATGGAGCCTCAGATGGTAGAGAGGTTCAGTTTTCTCCATATGCAATTGATTGGTGTTTTGTGGGAGCGGCAGAAGACAATGTCCACACACCGGATGAAAAGGTCTCTTTGGCAGATTTAGACTCAATGATAAAAATGTATAAATATCTAGTTAAACACCTGTAATAAATGACAGTACAAATTCACGATAAGAAATTCACTCCTTTTTTAGATCAAAAAACTCTTCATGATCGAGTGGCCGGGCTAGGCAGACAGATCACAGAAGATTTTGAAGATTTTAAAGACAAAGAATTGGTTGTAATCGCCGTGCTGAACGGGTCATTTATGTTCTTGGCAGATCTTTGCCGACAAATTGAGTTGCCTATTTCAATTTCTTTTATAAAAATCAAAAGCTACGAAGGCACTCAGAGCTCTGGAAATGTCAAGTCAATTTTGGGATTGGAAGAAGAAATAAAAGAAAAAAATGTACTGATTGTAGAAGATATTGTGGATACTGGAATCAGTATGAATTTCTTGATTTCTGAGATCTCAGCAATGAATCCCTTGAAAATTTCAATAGCAACTCTTCTCTTCAAGCCTGAAGCATTTCGGTTTAATTACCAATTAGATTATGTGGGTTTTGAAATTCCGAATAAATTTGTCGTCGGTTATGGCCTTGATTATGATGGATTGGGCCGGAATTTGCCATCGATCTATCAAGTTGTTGCCATTTAATTAATATATTAGTAATGTATAATATCGTACTATTTGGCCCTCCTGGCGCAGGAAAAGGCACTCAAAGTGAAAAGCTAATTCAAAAATACGGGCTCACTCACCTTTCTACTGGTGACTTGTTTAGAAAACATTTACAAGAAGGGACAGAGCTGGGAGTTTTGGCTAAAAAATATATGAATGAGGGCCATCTTGTTCCTGATGAAGTAGTCATCGATATGGTCGAGGACAAAATCAATTCGACGAAAGGTACCAAAGGATTTATTTTTGATGGTTTCCCCAGGACCACTGCTCAAGCTAAAGCCTTGGATAAAATGCTCGAAAAACATGGGATGTCCATTTCCGGAATGATTGCCCTTGAAGTGCCTCAGGATATACTGAAAGAGCGAATCAAGGAACGGGGCAAGACCTCCAATCGGGTGGATGATCAGGACGATACCAAAATCAATATCAGAATTCAAGTATACCTGGATGAGACTCTTCCTGTCGCGGATTATTATTCCAATCAGGATAAATTGACCAAAATCAACGGAGTAGGGACTATTGATGAGATCTTTGCAAAGATCACATCGGTGATCAATAGTTACTGATTACCTATATTTTAGTAAATTTGCAATTCAATAGTTGGCTAAGCTATCAAGCTTGGCCTTTTTCATTTCAAAAAAAATGGCAGATTCCAATTTTATAGATTATGTGAAATTTTGCTCCAGATCAGGTGCTGGTGGAGCTGGTGCAATGCATTTTCGCAGAGAAAAGCACGTGCCCAAGGGTGGACCTGATGGAGGAGACGGAGGTCGGGGAGGACATATTATCCTTAGAGGCACCACCCAAGTCTGGACACTTTTACACCTGAAATATAAAAAACATGTCATTGCTGATTCAGGTAAAAATGGTGAAGGTGGGCGTCGAACCGGTGCGGACGGTAAAGATGTGATTCTTGAAGTTCCATTGGGTACAGTGGCAAGAGATGCAGAAACTGGAGAAAAAAGATTTGAAATTACCACAGATGGCCAGGAAGTAATCCTGACCCGAGGTGGTAGAGGTGGTCTTGGGAATGACCATTTTAAATCCTCTACTAACCAGGCACCTCACTTTGCTCAACCAGGTGAGGAGGGAATAGAAGAGTGGATCATCTTAGAACTTAAACTTCTCGCTGATGTGGGTTTGGTTGGATTTCCTAATGCAGGAAAATCCACCTTGTTAGCTTCTATATCCGCAGCCCGACCAGAGATCGGAGATTATCCATTTACCACTTTAGTTCCAAATTTAGGGGTGGTTGGATATAGAGGAGATCAATCTTTTGTGATGGCTGACATTCCCGGGATCATAGAAGGCGCTGCTGAAGGAAAAGGTCTTGGAATAAGATTTTTAAGACATATCGAGCGTAATTCGATCCTGTTGTTTATGATTCCTGCTGATGCGCCTAATCTGAAGTTGCAGTATGAGATATTGATCGGGGAATTGGAGAAATACAACCCTGAGCTGCTTGATAAAAAAAGAATCCTGGCGATCTCAAAAGCAGACATGCTCGATGAGGAATTGATGCGGGAGATGGAGCAGGAGGTTCCTAAGGGCATACCTTATACGTTTATCTCAGCTGTTTCCCAATACAATCTTGAAAAACTGAAAGATTTGATCTGGCAGGCACTCCATGATGCTTAAGGTGTCACATTGTCAGTTTTTGACTGATGGCAATAATTTTGATAAGAAAGTATAGCCAATAGGTAGAGATATGATTGATAAAGAAGATTTAAACAGAGAAATGAACCAACACGAGCATTTAGAAGACGAGAATATGGAATCAAGCGAAGTCGAAACTTCAGCTGAATCGACTGAGTCCACCACGGCGCCTGACACGGAGAATTCTCTGGAACAAGAAGTGGCAGAATTGAAAAATAAGTATCTCAGATTGTATTCAGATTTTGAAAATTACAGAAAGAGAACATCTAAAGAGCGGCTTGATCTAATTTCCACTGCATCAGAAGATGTTTTAAAAGATTTGATACCTGTAGTTGATGATTTTGAAAGATCATTTAAGGCATCTGAAAATGAAACAGATGTGTCAAAAGTAAGAGAGGGCAATTATTTGATTTTTCAAAAATTGGTTAGAATCCTGCAGAGCAAAGGATTGATGCCTATGGAAGATATCGTGGGTAAACCTTTTGATGCAGACACGCAGGAGGCAATAACCCAGGTTCCAGCACCCAATGATAAAATGAAAGGAAAAGTAGTAGATGTGGTAGAGAAAGGATACAAGCTTGGAGACAAGGTGGTCCGCTTTGCCAAAGTAGTGACTGGATCATAAAATTATGGCAAAAAGAGATTTTTATGAGGTATTGGGTATTTCGAAATCCGCCTCACCTGAAGAGATAAAAAAGGCTTACAGAAAACTGGCGATTCAGTATCACCCAGATAAGAATCCCGATAATCCTGAAGCGGAGGAGAAATTCAAAGAGGCTGCTGAAGCATACGAGGTGCTCAGTAACCCTGAGAAAAAACAACGCTACGACCAATTTGGTCACCAGGGTCTTGGTGGCGGAGGATACGGCGGAGGAGGAATGAATATGGAAGATATATTCTCCCAGTTCGGTGATATCTTCGGCGGTGGTGGCTTCGGTTCTTTCTTCGGCGGTGGCGGCGGCGGTCGTCGTACCAAAAAGGGAACTAATCTGCGGGTCAAAATCAAATTGAGCCTCAGCGAAATTGCCAATGGGGTTGAGAAAAAGATAAAAGTTAAGAGACATGTCATCGCGGATGGGGTTTCATTCAAATCCTGTCCTACCTGCCAGGGTTCCGGTCAGATCAAAAAGGTGGTTAATACCATGCTTGGTCAGATGGTCTCGGCAAGTACATGTGCAGTATGTGGGGGAAGCGGTCAAATTGTTGACAAAAAACCTGCAGAAGCAGATTCCAGAGGTCTTGTCATCAAGGAAGAAATTATTCCGATCAATATTCCTGGAGGAGTCGCTGAAGGAATGCAACTCAGCATGTCCGGCAAGGGAAATGAAGTGCCAGGTGGAATCGCGGGAGATCTCTTGATCGTCATCGAGGAGATTGAAGATGAAACGCTTCAGAGAGAAGGTAATAACGTCATCTATGATCTATATGTATCATTTATTGATGCCGCTCTTGGAGCCTCAGTTGAAGTGCCTACGATCGAGGGTAAAGTGAAAATAAAGATCGAGCCGGGTACTCAAAGCGGAAAAATGCTTCGTCTTAAAGGCAAAGGGATCAAAGATATAAATGGCTATACCAGAGGAGATCAATTGATCATGGTTAATATCTGGACGCCCACACATTTATCTAAAGAAGAGAGAAATAATTTAGAAAGCTTGAGATCTTCCGAAAATTTCAAGCCGGATCCAGGCAAAGGGGATAAAACCTTTTTTGATAAAATGAAAGAGTTCTTTTAGAAATTTAAGCCAGATGCAATTCTGGCTTTTTTCATATTTTTAAAAAACCTTTTGAAGGGCAAACCGTAACCTAACCCTATGCTAAAAAATTTGTGTCTGCTTTTCCTATTGCTTATCGGAGGGGTAAATGCGAGTGTGGCGCAGTTAGTCAAGGAGTTCAGAGTGGCCGAGTCAAAAGGATTTGAAATGGTAGCCTTTGAATTTACCTCCTATAAGAGCACTACTCAACTCAAAAGGGTAAAATCATCTGACCCACTGTATATACACGGGCATCTTGAGAAAGCAAATATCCTCCCCGTATTTTCAAATCAAATCTCAAATAATATTCTTTCGGCTTCCCTAATCCATAAAAATGTGGAATCTGAAAATTTGGGTAAAAGTATCACTTCTAAACTGTTTGCCGGGGCGTCTGAAGATTTTGATCACAGCTGGGATCTCGGTTTGACTTCGAATTATCTGTATCACCTCGATTTTAATCTCGGGATGGGACGGTCCGATTTTGACTTGGCTAATCTGACCATTAACCAACTTAAAATCCGTAGTGCGAGTGCTGATGTACTGGTTCATTACGGTACTAAATCACCCAATCAAGTACAGATGGACACCTTGCTAGTCACTGTAAACATGGGTACAGTTCAGGTCCAGAAGGCTAATTATACCAATGCCAAAAAAATGATTTTCGAAGTCAACTATGGTAAGATCGAGTTGGATTTTTCCGATGTGATGTCAGGATCAAGTCAGGTGATTGCCTCGGTCGGTGCAGGAACCCTTAATTTGCATCTTCCTTCAGATTCATTTCCGATAAGGATCAAAATGAAAACTACCCCCATGTGCCGGACTAATTTGCCTAAATATCTTAAAGCCCTTGACAATAATACCTACGTGACCAAAGGTTTCAAAGCCTCGGATCCAAGACTATTGGATTTGATTTTGGATGTGGGAGTAGGGTCAATTACTGTAGAATAATCCTTATTTTTTGGCAAATGTTAAAAATTGAAGATCTCAATAAATCTTACGGAGCGAAGCAGGCTTTGACCAATTTGAACTTGGAAGTGGCGAAAGGAGTGATTTTCGGACTTTTAGGACCAAATGGTGCCGGTAAAACCACCTTGATCCGAATCATTAATCAGATTATCGAAGCGGATAGCGGCAGGATATTGCTCAATGGAGAACCTTTGGCCCCCAAACATATTTCTCAGATAGGCTATCTTCCGGAAGAGCGGGGACTCTATAAGAAAATGAAGGTTTGGGATCAAATGCTCTATTTTGCCAGATTGAAAGGCCTCAGCACGATCGACGCCAAAGCTAAAATCAACCATTGGCTGGATAAATTGGAGATGTCAACTTGGAGAAATAAAAAAATCGAAGAACTCTCCAAAGGAATGGCTCAGAAGGTCCAATTTATCTCGACCATAATCCATAATCCACCATTACTGATTCTGGACGAACCTTTTTCGGGTTTTGATCCGGTCAATGCCGAAATTATCAAAAATGAAATATTAGAGTTGAAGGCAAATGGCACCACAGTCATCTTGTCTACACATCGGATGGAGTCTGTGGAGTTACTTTGTGATCAAGTGGCTATGATTAACCGTTCTAGGAAAATTCTTGATGGAAGTATTAAAGAAGTGAAAACCAGTTTTCGGCCAGAGGTTTTCTCTGTCACTTTGGATCAGGTCATCCAGACCATTCCGGCCGAATGGGCCTATAAAATAGAAGATGGTTCGTATCACTTTACCCTTCCACTAAGTGGCAAATCGCCGAATCAACTGCTTCATGAACTGATGCAATATGGTCAGGTGGCCCAGTTCAGAGAAGTTATCCCAAGTATGGAGCAAATTTTTATCCATCAGGTAAAATCAACAGAATATGAATAAAATCTGGCTGGTGATCCAGCGGGAATACCTCGCTCGGGTGAAGAAAAAATCATTTCTTTTGGTTACTCTTTTGACTCCTTTGATCTTCCCTGCTATCATGGGGATATTTGTATGGATAGCTTTGGAAGAGAAGAGCAGTCAATCGCTTCGCATCATTGAAGTCATTGATGACAACAATTTGTTTTTTCTGGAAAGCTCCGATCAGTATGCCTTTTCTTTTTCGAATCTGTCGGAGGCAAATGCAAAAGAACTCGTGCAAAAGGGGGACCGTTACGGATTTCTGCATATTCCAAGGATTGATCTAAAAGACCCCAGGGGTATTATTTTCTATGGGGAAGAAAACCCAAGTATGAATTTGATCAGTTACCTCGAGAATAACCTGAAGAAAAAAATCGAAGAGCAGCGGCTTTTCGAGAGTGGCATTGATCCAAAAATCATCACTGAAGTCCGTACCAAAGTCGACATCAAATCCATTACCCTGGATGATCAGGGGACTGAGACTGTGAGTGATGCTACCGTGAATTATGCCATCGGTTTCCTGGCTGGCATTTTAATTTACATGTTCATTTTTATCTATGGCAATCAGATCATGCAGGGTGTAATTGAAGAAAAATCAAGCCGGATTGTAGAGATTTTGGTTTCTTCGCTGAAACCCTTCCAACTGATGATGGGTAAAATTCTGGGAATTGCAGGCGTGGGATTGACCCAACTGTTGATCTGGATTGTCCTGATCGGAACCTTGACTACCGTGGTAACTGGTTTTCTTGGGATGCAGATGCCTCAGCAGCAGGCGATGGAAATGGCCAACCCTGAATTTGCAGAAGGAATGAGCTCTAACACGGAGGTGGGTGAGATTCTGCAGGTATTATCCGGGATCAATGTCACTCAGATCGTCCTTTGTTTTGTCTTTTATTTCCTCGGAGGGTACTTATTGTATGGAGCTTTATTCGCAGGAATAGGGTCGGCAGTGGACGCCCCATCTGATGCGCAGCAATTCATGCTACCTGTCACCATTCCCTTGATCGTGGCCTATATGGGGCTTTTTGTATTTGTGCTGAATGATCCCAACAGTACAACTTCTTTTTGGCTCTCGATAGTGCCGCTGACCTCGCCTATTGCAATGATGGGAAGAGTGAGCTATGGCGTGCCGTTTTGGGAAATGATGCTCTCCATGACATTACTGATCTTAGGTTTTCTTTTCACCACCTGGGTGGCAGGGAAGATCTACCGGATCGGTATTCTGATGCACGGTACTAAGCCGACTTATAAAACCCTTTGGAAATGGATCCGAACCAATAATTAAAATTCTACACCGGTTGTTTTTGGTTGCTTTAAACAAAAGGCCAGTGATGAAAAGGTATTATTGAGCCCAGAAATTTTCATCCCAGTTTTTAAGGTTTATTTTTACTGATACAGGATCAGATTCTGCCTTTTATTTTCTCGATACGAGTCATACTATAGTGAGAAAAGGAGAGTTAATTATCCGGGTATCTTAAAATTTTCAATGAAAAACCGATTCCAAGACCTGACCTCCGGGGATCTTTACAGTAATAAAAAACAAGTCAAATGGCTTGTTGTGCTAGTATCTGTGATCATCGGCACAGGCTCGATATGGTATACCAATCGATTGGTGCAGGAGCTGAAAGAGCGTGAAAGAAGACAGATCGAGTTGCTTTCCAAAGCATTGGAGTATGCCTCCACCACTTCGGAAAACATCACCTTCATCTCTCAGGAAATCATCAATCAAAATTACTCCATACCTATCATTATGGTGGATGCCCAAGGGGATCCTTTTGAATTCAGGAATATCAGTTTTAAGAAAAATTCAAACCAGGAAGACTCTGTTAAGGTCCTTACTAAGGAGCTGCAAGGAATGCAGGAAGAATATGAGCCGATTTACTTATCTGAAGCAGATATCCTGGTTTACTATCGCAACTCTGAGTTGCTGCTCAACTTAAAATACTACCCCTACGTGCAGCTTGCTGTTATTTTACTGTTCGGGTTTTTGGCCTATTTTCTTTTCAACCAAAGTAAGATCGCCGAGCAAAATCGGGTTTGGGCAGGACTGACCAAAGAAACAGCCCATCAACTCGGAACCCCAATCGCTTCATTGATGGCCTGGATCGATTACCTGCGGAACTCTCCGGTCTGGGAAGAAAACCGTGAGATTATCCAGGAGATGGATAAAGATGTGGTGAAGCTGCGGATGGTCACTGAGCGATTTAGCAGTATTGGCAGCAAACCGGTAATTCAGCCAGAAAATCTCTACGAAAGCATCGAAGAAACCATCAATTACCTGCGGCCTCGGATTTCCACGAAGGTGGAATTGGTAATCAATGCCGATTCAAAAGATCTGGATGCCATGATGAATAAGCCGCTTTTCGAATGGGTCATTGAGAATATTTGCAAAAATGCCGTGGACGCCATGAAGGGAAAAGGCAAAATCACCATCGATGTCTTGCAGGACAGTGATAAGTATGTGGTGGTGGATATCACAGATACGGGTAAAGGCATGGAAAAAAGTATGTTTAAGAGAGTGTTTAATCCCGGATTCTCCACCCGACAGCGGGGCTGGGGATTGGGATTGACCTTAGCCAAACGGATCATTGAAGGCTATCACGGAGGGAAGATTTTTGTCAAAAACTCTGAAATCGGAAAAGGAACCACTTTCCGGATTGTATTGCACGGAAGTTTGGAAGGAGCTTCGCAATTTGTGACCGAAGGATTATTGGAATATTGACGATCACCAAATTGGATGTATTCGGTTTGGATAGGAGAAGAAGTCAATTTTTCAAGCAGGTATTTCAAATACTAGATATCGAATTGGGAAGGTGAACTTTTGAACGGATGGAACCTTCATACTTCATTTTCAATTTTAAATTCTAAAATTCCCTTCGCACTTTTTTCCTTACCTTTGCCCGCTGAAAAACATTCCCACATGAGTCTGAATCAAGAAATCCAAAAACGTAGAACCTTTGCCATCATTGCTCACCCGGATGCGGGGAAGACGACTTTGACGGAGAAATTACTCCTTTTTGGTGGAGCCATTCAGACAGCCGGAGCAGTAAAATCCAACAAAATCGACACGGCTACCAAGTCGGACTGGATGGCGATCGAGAAGCAGCGTGGGATCTCGGTAGCAACTTCCGTGATGGGATTTGAATACAAGGACATCAAAATCAACCTGCTCGACACCCCGGGCCACCAGGATTTTGCGGAAGATACCTATCGAACCTTGACTGCAGTGGATTCAGTGATCATGGTGATTGACTGTGTAAAAGGGGTGGAAATTCAGACCGAAAAGCTCATGGAGGTCTGTCGGATGCGAAATACGCCTGTGATCTGCTTCATCAATAAGTTGGATCGGGAAGGCCGCGATCCGTATGAATTGCTCGAAGAGGTGGAGCAAAAACTCAACATTCAATGCCACCCGCTCTCCTGGCCGATCGGCATGGGCAAGAGTTTCAAGGGCGTGTACAATCTTTTTGACCATAAGTTGAATCTCTTTACTCCCTCTCAGCGGAAGTTGAGCGACGTGCGCCAGGAATTTGAAAATCTGGATGATCCTGAATTGGATAAATTGATAGGAGCAAACTTTGCCAATCAACTTCGTGAGGATGCGGAATTGATCGAAGGGGTCTACCCTGAATTTGATACTGAAGCCTATCTTTCCGGTAAAGTCGCCCCGGTTTTCTTTGGTTCAGCAGTAAATAATTTCGGTATCAATGAGATGCTGGATACCTTTATCAAGATTGCCCCAGCCCCCAAAAGTAGAAACACAGATACCCGTGAAGTCAAGCCGGAAGAATCAAAATTTTCGGGATTCGTATTTAAGATTCATGCCAATATGGATCCTAACCACCGTAACCGGATTGCTTTCCTGCGAATCTGTTCAGGAAAATTTGAGCGGAATAAGCCCTACAATCATGTACTTGGTCCGAAGCCGCTCCGTTTTTCCAATGTGACCCAATTTATGGCGCAGGACAAGGAGATCATCGATGAGGCATTTCCTGGGGATATTGTCGGGCTATATGATACTGGTAATCTGAAAATCGGGGATACCTTGACAGAGGGAGAGGATATGGTTTTTACCGGTATTCCAAGTTTCTCCCCGGAGATTTTCCGTGAGGTGATCAATAAGGATGCAATGAAAACCAAGCAACTCGAAAAAGGCTTAAAGCAATTAATGGAAGAAGGAGTGGCGCAGCTCTTTACTTTTGATATGGGTTCCCGGAAAGTGGTGGGGACGGTGGGACAGCTTCAGTTTGAGGTGATTCAGTTCCGTCTGAAAAATGAATACAATGCCACGGTGGAGTTTCAGCCGATGAATCTCTACAAAGCCTGCTGGATTACGAGCAAAGACAAAAAGCAACTGGATGAATTTGTCCGTTCAAAGAATCGGCACATTGCCTTTGACAGGGACGGCAAATTGGTCTTTATGGCCGAGTCTAAGGCCTGGCTTCAGATGGTTCAGGACAATTATCCTGAGATTGAGTTCCACTTTACTTCGGAGTTTTGATAGAGAAGATCCTTTAGATTTCTTAAATCTAAATGGCTTTTTTATTGCTTATAAATTGATGCTATTTGAACCCGAACGATAACACTAAAATCTCAGGTTAATAGAAAACTATGCCTGATTTCAAAATCATTTCTGACTTGGCATTTGAACATGAAAAAGATTAAATGTTTTCCAATAGTCCATAATGAGTCTATATTCAATTCTAAAGGATTCTAAACCGTAATATCATAGGAGAATCACCTTCTTCCAAAGCCATATTATTTTCATTAAATATTTTTAAAGACTTTCCCCATTCAGGATGCTCTTCTCTTATTTTAATTAATTCTGATTTTGAAATGGCTAAGTAAAAAACGTCATTCTCAACTGCCAAGGGACCGGATAAATAAATCAAGAAATCTTCTTTTTTGCTTAAATAAGTTTTTTGAGACTCTTTGTCAAAATAACCAATTCTGTTGTCGATAATGAATTTCCTCATTCCAACCTGTTTTTTGTTTAAAGCAAAAAACAAATGCGAGTCTGATTCTTCATAAAATCTGGTTAAATAGCTGAGTTCCCCCGTTGCAAGTTTTTCGAAATAGGAATTCAACTCATGTCTATTCGATTCCGGCCATAAATCATTGTTCGAAATAAAGTGAAATTTGGGTTTAATTCTTAAATCCTCATCTATCTCATAAATTCTTGAGGAAGCTGACTCATTAAAAAGTACCGCGCCTGATGAATTTGTAGTAAGATGGCCAGATATGTTTTTAAGCATAACTGGGAAAATTCCCTTTTCAAAAGGGAAAAATGTTTTCAATGTATCGCCTGTATTTCTATAAACTCCTAAGTTTTTATTTAAGTTGTTGAAGTAAGTAAGTGAGCTGAAAATTGTCTGATCCGCAATCGTGATCTGATCCATTTGGTCATTTAGTTTGATGCTCGATAAATACTTGCCCTCTTTTGAATATTTGTTTATTTTCATTGAGACCCCACTTGCAATAGCAATATTTCCCTTCTTATCAATTGCGAAATCGGCTATTTGAGTCAATTCATGCGGACCCTCACCAATCTTTCCTATTCTATTAAGCGCATTTCCTTGTGGATCATATCGGATGAGATTTTTTAATGATGCATCAAAAGCGAAAAATTCGCCCTGGTGGATTTTCAAGCGATAAATATTTGCCATAAAAAAATCTTCTGAATGCTTAAGTTCTGTAATATCTACAAGCTCAAAAAGCTCGAAAAAGCTCTTTTCTACCATGTCATCTAACTGTATCTCGAATGTTGACTTACTTTGAAGGTAATTTTGGTCATCTATCTGCTTAGGTCCGCAGCCTAGAATAAAAGAAAAGATTATTAAGGTTTTAATAATTTTCAACTGTGTCAATTTTTTTTGAAGACTCATTTTGTTCTGATCTATGCATGTTAAAAATATTTTAACTTCTGAGGCTTGGTTGATAGCTTAGAATTTTTGTAAATAAGAGGCTGTCTCAAAAGTAGGGACAGCCTCTGATTTATTCGGGTAGGTATCTGA
>CAZFSC010000012.1:41670-43908 GCA_964521585.1 uncultured Limnohabitans sp. | reverse complement strand
TATGTTTGAAAACCGTCTAAAATTCTAACCAACCCTAAAATTCATTTACACACTTTTCGGGATAGTGTCAAATTTACCAATTAACTTTCCTAAGAAGCACGAAACTGCTGCTTGCATAATGAGAGATCTAGTCTCCTAGCGCTTCTTTTTATTCGTTTGTTTTTCAGTTTGTTATGTTTTTACTCAAAGACATTTTCTATCAAAATCCGAAGACTTTCCAAGTGATTTTAAAAGTGCTTACAACAAGTCACTTTGGAGTAGAAGTACTCAATTTTATCCTTCCAATCCGCATTGCTCCAATAACATGTCTGGAACCTTGATTCAATTAATTTCATGATTCAGAGTCGGGATAAAATTAATTTAAAAGACACCTCTTTTACTCAACTTTAAAATTTCGCATCATGCCCATATCTTCATGCTCAAGGTTATGGCAATGATACACAAACAGGCCTTTGAAATCTTTGAACTGCATTATGACTTTCGCCTTCATACCAGGCATTAGTAAAACCGTATCGTGCCAGCCTTCTTTTATGAATCCCTCTTTTATCTCAGCCCACAACTCAGGATTTACCTGATCTACATTCCTTTCCAAAATATTGAACTGCACCTGGTGTATATGAACAGGGTGAGGCATCTGCATCATATTTCCCATCATTCCTCCATCTCTCATCATACCGTGTCCGTTCATCATACCTCCTCCTTCACCACCAACCATCATGCCACCATCATTGATCAATTCCCAGACCTCCGTGCTACCAAGCTTTACGATCTCTTCCTCGGCTACTTCCGTTGCTTCCCAGGTGCGACCGTTGATCGTCAGCTCCATATGTCCCATTGCAAAAGTAAACTGCCTCGGATTATCTAAATTAATAGCACTGGCTGGCTCAATCGGTTGATAATTAACCAACTGAACAGGTAATTCAAAGTTATTATTTCCAGAAGCATTTAGCTCCACAGAAAAAACAGGATATTCGCTACCATGGGGTAGGCTACTTTGTTCTGCGTTCATCATACCGCCATTGTTCATCATACCACCAGATGGATCAGGCAAAGGAAATGACAAGCTTTTCATGCTTAGTTTAGTGCCTTCTTTCTTATCCCTCAAGTCCAGCCAAATGTCAGCCCTTTTAGCAGGGCCAAGCATCAAATAAGGCAACTCTTTAGCCCTGCCTAACAAACTGCCATCTATCCCGAAAATAGTGAGTGGAGTACCATCCTCCCATCCGAGCTTATAAATTCTGGAGTTAGACCCGTTGAGAACTCTTAAGCGGTAAGAACAACCTGCTTTTAGATTCAAGGCCTGATTGCGGCTTCCATTAATGAGTATTTGATCTCCCAGAAATCCGTGCATTCTATCCATTTGCCCATTCTCTAGGTAAACCAATTGATTATTCGCATCAAAGGTGCGGTCTTGAATAACCACGGGTACATCAAATTCTCCTGTTGGCAATTTCAGTTTTTCTTCTTCTTCGTCTGTTACCAACAGAAGTCCTGCCAATCCATTGTATACCTGAGGGCCTGTACGTCCATGTGGATGAGGGTGAAACCAGTAAGTGCCTGCACGATTCATCACTTCATATTCGTAAGTATACATCTCCCCACTTTCAATCACATCTTTTGGGTGTCCATCGTATTGTTCCGGAACATGCATGCCGTGCCAGTGTACTATACTCTGTTCAGGTAGGTTATTTTTAAAACGAATACGAATTTTTTGACCCTTTCTAATTTTTATGATTGGGCCTAAATAGCTGTTTTCCAATTTCTGGATTGCGCTTTTATCTCCGGAGATTAAATTGCTTTCATACACCCAAACTTTTGTTTGGTTACCGGGAAAAATTGAAATCTCCCTCTGTACAGCGATTAATTCAAGATCAATATCTGGCTGGAAGGGTTCGCTGGTGCTGGGATTGCTGGTTTGTTTATCCTTTTTTCCGCAGGAAGATATAAAAGGCCAAACCATAGTAATAGCAGTAACTACTGCGGTTTTACCTATAAATTTCCTCCTCTTAATTCTTTTTGGTTTATCCATTTCTTTCTTTTTATTTTTGGATTCGCTTGATGAGCAAAATAATTAACAGTACCAGCACGATTAATAACAGCCCCCAAATTATCCACATCTAACCTCCACCGTGCATACCAAATCCTGTTCCCTGATCCATCATAATTTATTTTGTCCAAATCCGTGAAAAATAAGTCTCAAAAAACACATCGGCATCATGCTCAGTCTTTATACTTTCA
>CAZFSC010000012.1:28008-41660 GCA_964521585.1 uncultured Limnohabitans sp. | reverse complement strand
AAAATAAGTCTCAAAAAACCAGTTGATTAATTTAAGTTATGGATTCGTAAATTTTTTATTTTTCTTTTGCGATCTTAGTTGTGATAGAATCTATAATTATTGTGAAGTTTTACTTTTCCAGTTCTGCCTTCTTCTCCTCAAATTCTTCTTTGTTTATTTCGCCATCAGCATAGCGTTTTTTAAGCGTTTCCATTGCTGATTTGCTGCTGTTATTAACTGCTGAGAAATCTGAGCTGTCTCTAAAAATGCCTCCTTTTAGCAATACAATAATCAAAACCACGACGAGTATCAACCCGATAATCCATCCATACATCATAATTTAAAATTGTTTAAGTGTAAATGAAGCCCGGAAGTCTCAATGGTACAGAAAGGCTTACCGGTATTTTTTTGAACGACAGGTAAGGTTACCATTTACTTATTGCCCTGACCGTTTTTCTTTTTGTCCATCATCTCTTTCCCCTTCATCATCGACTTTTCATCCATCATCCCTTTATCGTGCATCTTTTGTATCATGCTTTTCATCATTTCCGGGTTATCCATCATACTATCCATGATCTGTTTTTTGGCCTCCTTGTCCTCCATCATATTTTCGATCATCATTTTTCGGTGATCAGGGTTTTGCATCATGTCTTTCATCATCATTTTTCGGTGATCAGGGTTTTGCATCATTTGCTGATGCATGGCCTTCATGGCTTCAGGATTGTTCGACAGCTTTTGCATGAATTTACTCCTCATCTCCTTATCATTCATGATGGCAGAAAACATCTCTTCCTGCTTTGCTTCATCTTTCATCATCATGTCCCTGTTCTGGGCGTAGATGGTCGTACTGATCATAAGAAGTGCGATTATTGCTATTATTAGTTTATTTTTCATTGTTTTTTTTCCAGTTTAGTTATGTGTTTTAATTAATAGATTAAAGCAGAACTGTAACCTTTTATTTTTCATCATATCTTTCTATAGACGTTGAGTCCATTGGCATATCGCTGTTTTCCTCCATTTGGTGATGATCTTCTTCATCCATCATTTCGGTGTGTTCGTCTTCCATCATTTCACCGTGTTCTGTGTTCTCACCTTCCCGCTCATTGCCACAACCGGATATGAAAGCGATAAATAATAGCGAGGTGAAAATTTGAATATTTATGCGTTTGATCTTTTTCATGATATGTTTTTTTTTAAAATTCAACTTTATTTAAAATAAGGATTTTTGGGTTCAAACTCAACTCTTTTTACACATTCCCTAATTTTATAGATCTGCAAACCGTTTAAATTATCTGATAAATCTTTTTTTAATAAGACTACTTTCTTCATTTCCTTAAAGCAAGTTGATCACTGACTTTAGCTTTAACTGGACTTCTGAAGCTATTTCGGTCAAATCTTTATTGTCCACTGCCTGCATGGAAGCTATGGGATCTACGACTGCTACTTCAATCTTATCTCCCTTTTGTTGAATGATTACATTGCATGGAAGCATAACACCTATTTTATCTTCCGCGAGTAATGCTTTGTGGGCAAAAGTTGGATTACAAGCTCCCAATATTTTGTAAGGCCGAAAATCCTCATCCAATTTATTCTTCAGAGTAGCCTGTACATCTATTTCAGTGAGAATTCCAAAACCCTCTACTTTTAATGCTTCCGTAACTTTCTCAAGGACTTTTTCAAAGCTTTCATCCTTCAATACTTTTTGATGGTAGTATTTCATCTCTTTATATTTTTAATCTTAATATATCTAATTTTTTTTAAAGATAATGTGATATATATCACATTTTAACTTAAAATTAGCTTAAAAATAGAAATACATTAAATTAACAATAAGTTGCATTTGTCAGTTAAATATCTGTCTTAATAAAGAAATTTTTAAAAAGTATTTCGAATAAGTATTATCTATATATCCTATTCAAGGATCAATGTGTTCTTGCTTTTACAAGGATAATTGCTTTCAGTAACCGTATAATATTATTTTATTTCCGATCCTGTAATTTTTAATTAAGAATAAGCACTGAATCCTTAAATGGTTTCCTTCAGAATAAAATATATGACAACTAGCTTTTGAATAATGCTTTTTCCTGCCCTTGTAAGGCAATAATTCTTATATCGATAAATACCCCTATGCCCAAGAATATTGAACTCCTCAGACTCAAAATTTCTTTTTTATACTGCTTTTTTAGATTTTCAATTAAAACATAATAGACAAGCCTGCCCCTCCGCCAAAACGGTTGTCGTAGCTCGAAATCAATGAAAAATTCTTCGAGAGCATAAATTGAGCCCCAGCATTCCAGACAATTTCTTCTTCAAATTTCTGCCCGGGTTCCAGGTCATTTACCCAACCTGCATCTATTTGATATTCGTAATATCCGAATACGGAAAACCTTGGGAATAACATAAATGATCGACCGATTCCTATCCTTGGACGAAGTTCATTATCCAATCTGATATCTACATTAAACATGTAAGGGGTGAACCATCGGACACCTGCAACAGCTATGGTTTTTATTTCATCCAAACTGTTTTTACTTGTGTTTTCAACATTGACCCCTCCAAAAACTCTTACATAATCATATAAATAATATTCGTAGGAGAATTCAGCTTCCATATTTTGATTCCATCCATACTCCATCATCAAATTGAATTGATTTCGAATATTTGATGAAGTCAGATTAACTGCAGCGTTATTGGATGCAAGGTCTACCATACCCCAACTGTAATATTGATTTGTTTCATGAAGGAGATTGGATAGTGGATGTTCTTTCATCCTTGGATCTCTGGGTGTATCATAACTAATAACTCTAGCCATACCCCCTAACATGTGATAGAGAATGTGACAATGAAAGAACCAATCTCCGTATTCATTCCCGTAAAATTCAATGGTGACTTTTTGCATTGCGGGTACATTGACGGTGTGTTTCAAAGGTGAGTATTCGCCATTTTCGTTGATGACTCTGAAAAAATGACCGTGCAAATGCATAGGATGGTGCATCATGGTTAAGTTATTCAACGTAATCCGGGTAACCTCGTCTCCTTCAATTTTGATTTTATCTGCTTCTGCAAGTGGTACTCCATTCATGCTCCAGATGTAGCGGCTCATATTCCCGGTTAGATTTAGCAATATTTCTTTTACTGGAATACTATCAGGATAATCTGTTTTTTCGGTTGATTTTAGGTAGTCGTAATTGTATTTGGCGAACATATCCATATCGGACATATCACCCATATTTTGATTGGAGGATTTGTCATGAGGCATATCCATGGCAGAATGATCCATGTCTTTATGATCCGTATCATGCACGCCCATATTCATTTCGTTCTCCATGCCCCATTTTGACATGATCTCCTGAGGATCCACTTTGTTGGGACTGAATTTAAGTGCCGGTGCTCCCATTCGCATGTCCATTTTGGCCATTTCCATCATCATACCTATTTTATCAGGTCGTGGAACTACTGGGGCGGCTAAAGTTTTTCCTTCTCCCAAAAAAGCTGAGGTAGATCCCGATCCATCCTGAGCAGTGGCCCGAAATTCGATTTTACCATCAGCTGGAATGGTCACAATGAAATCATAGGTCTCTGCTATGGCAATGAAAGTTTTATTTTGCTCTACAGGTTCCACGTCTAATCCGTCAGCTGCCACAAGGGTCGGGTCACCTCCCCCAAAAGTAATCCAGAATTGGGAGGAAGCAGCTGCGTTGATGATTCTTAATCTCACCCTTTCACCAGGTTTGAACTCTGGGTATTCCTGAGTTTGCTGCCCGTTGACTAAAAATGCCGGATAATAGATGTCGGCTAAATCTGCGCCCTCCATCCTTTGTCTCCAAAAATCCAGTTGGGCACCAAATGCACCCCTGGCGATCACTTGGTTGAGTGGGGTGGAGGTTCCTTTTTTCCAATTGTACCATTCTGTACCTCTTTTTAAAAAACGTAAGACATTCATTGGCCTTTCATTGGTCCAGTCAGAGAGCACCATGACCAATTCTTTATCATATTGAATAGTTTCCTCCTTTGGATAGATCACAATCGAACCAAAAACCCCACGCTGTTCTTGAAGCATGGTATGCGAGTGATACCAATAAGTGCCCGCTTGCTTGATGGGAAATTCGTATTTAAAAGTTTGCCCGGGCTTGATCGGGGGTGTGGTAAGGTAAGGCACCCCATCATAAAAATTGGGAAGTAACATTCCATGCCAATGGACTGATGTTTCCACATCCATCTTATTTTCGACGTAGATCACGGCATATTCACCCTCATTAAAAAAAACAGTTGGACCAGGAATACCTCCATTTACGGTCATTCCTATGACTTCCTTACCTGCTTTATTTACTTTTTCCTGATCTATCGTGAGGTGATATTCTTGAACTGGGAGATTGTCCACATTTCCTTCTACGGACTTTTCATATAGATTTTGTCCCTGCACCAGTCCTGATAATAAGATTAAAGCACTGAATGTAAAGTTGATAATTGATCGGTGTATTAATTTTCTCATGTCTAAATTCGAATTGAGTCTTTCTTCTTTAATGCCTAATTATTATGAGATCAGATCATCGTTTAAATCACATTCACTAAAAGCCAAACAAAATCTGATAGCAAAGCTTTTGGGATTTTATAGTGTATGGAGATCTTATCAGCCAAAATTTTCTAACTAGAAAAATATCATTCTGTGATTGGCGATCCTCCATAAATCATCTGCGAAAGGATTCTAAACCAAAATCATTTGAGGCACTCTTATGATTTTGGATTTTTCAACACCTTGGATTGACAGAAATAAATAATTAAACATAGTTTATTAATATGCCTTTTAAAGTCAAATCTCATTCCTACCTAATTTAAAAAATCTGATGTCACGGATTTAAATGATGTTTTTTCCTTGACTTTTGGCACAAACAATCTGTAAAAAAATTCGGTGGTTAGTCCTTTTTATCCACCTTAAAAAGAGTACGGTATCTGTATCAATTTTAAATAAATCAAGTGATGTACAATAACCTATTGGCTATTGGAGGATGTATATTCAAGTTTTTATCAAACAGGGTATGATAAGATTAATTATTTCATCCAATGCTTTTAAAAAATTTCTATCCATCTAAAGATTCTACATATTATACTGAATAGTATGCCTATAAATTTTTTAGCGAAGTTTTGATTTTAGAATTACTCAATGGGGTTAGTGATTCTCACTTTGTTTCCAAGTCGCCCCAAAAACACATTGTTATATTAATAATTACCTTAATACTATTTCACCTCTGTTCGGGTTATCTTATCATATAAAAACAAAGAAGTTGACTCTCCGATTCTGTATACAGGTAGCGCTCAACGGACATTTTCAAATCCTTATTTAGCAGTCATTTATGATTATCCGTTCGCTATTTTAAATTATTCATTTTAAATTTTACACTTTAAACTAAAAAAAATGGTCCAAGTCTTCGATCGACTTGAACCTTTTTGAAAGGATTTAATTTCCCTTGGGTCTGAAATACCGGATAGGCGGTGCTGGCTCTGGTTTGAGTTCCACGCCTTCGGTTTTCATCAGTTCCATGGCTTCTTTTACCGCACGCTCCAGCTGGGGATCTTTGCCGGCAATGACCTCTTTCGGCCATTGTTCCACTGCAATATCCGGAGATACGCCTACACCTTCCACAGCCCATTCTCCTGCTGCATCAAAGAATCCACCCCTTGGGGCGACCATGCGTCCTCCATCCACAAATGGAGGTGTATCCCAGGTGCCGACCAATCCTCCCCAGGTTTTGGTGCCGATCAGTGGTCCGATATCCATCGCGCGGAACAGGTAGGGGAGAAGGTCTCCTCCGGACCCCGCACGCTCATTGATGAGCATTACTTTAGGGCCCCAGATCCCGGACATGGGTTGGGTGAAAGGACGGTGATCACTTGCTCTGGAATTGAAATAGCCCATAAGTTTCCGGTTCATGATATCCACCATGTAATCTGCCGCAGAACCTCCGCCGTTATTTCGCTCATCGATGACTGCGCCTTTTTTATCCTGCTGCGCAAAGTAATAGCGGTTGAAATAAGTATAACCCGGTTGACCGGTATTGGGAAGATAGACGTAAGCGAGTTTTCCGCCACTCAGTTCATCGACTTTTCGCCTGTTTCCTTCCACCCAGTCCATCATCCGGAGCTGACCCTCATTGGACACCGGCAGGACCATAATAGTTCTGGAACCTTCCATGCCTGGCTTAGAATTCAGGTGAATCCGGGTTGGGACATTGGAAGTTTCTTCGAAATAAGAATATAGATTCTTGCCTGCTTCGATAGCTTCCCCATTCACTCCGACGAGGAATTCTCCGACTTTGGCTTCTGCTCCAGGCTGAGCCAGAGGAGCATCCAGATTGGGATTCCAATCTTCGCCGGTATAAATTTTCTTGATTCTGAAATTGCCATTTACCAAATCATAATCTGCACCCAGCAAACCGATTGGCACGCGGGAAATGTCCGGGAAATCTCCGCCTCGGGTATAGCTGTGACCGACCGCAACTTCCCCGCCGATGATATCGATGATATAATTCATGTCGGTTCGATGCCGGACTGAAGCCACCCAAGGCTTGTACCATTCATAGATTTGATCCCAAGGAGCACCATGGACATTTTCAACGTAGAGGAAATCCCGCTGATAGCGCCAGCCTTCCCGGTAGATCTGTTGCCATTCGGCCATCGGATCCACTTTCACCTTCATGCTTCCTATGGTTTTCAAAGCGCCGTCTCCTACTTTTTTTCCGGAGCCAGCGGTTTCCAGAATTCCCCAAGTGCTACCGGATTGATACAAAAGGGATTTACGATCTGCGGAAACGACGACTTGATTGACCCGGGGCAGAAAATCTTCTGACTTTCGTTTGACCAGATCGTATTTTTTCAAAGCTGTACCTTCATTTGGGATTTCTTCCAGGTAGAAAACTTGATTTTCCGGCCCTGCTGCCAATCCGTTGTAGTTTCTGGTGGGAATGTTTATTGCCACGATTCGCTTCATCAGATCTGATTCTGTGATTGTCACCGTGACTTTTTCTTCTTTCTTTTTTTCGGGTTCCTTTTGATTTTCTTCGTCGCTTTGTGGAAGCAGCGGGGATTTGTCTGCTTCGTTTAAAATAGCAAAATACAAGGTTCGGGTGATCGGACGATCATAACTGCTCATGTCCAGCCAGCCAGTATTCAAACCGAAATCCGTGCTGGCCAGGAAATAAAGGTATTTGCCATTGGCATCCCAGACAGGGGAAATCGCATCAGCCATCGAATCGGTAACCTGGATTTTTTTACCAGAAGCGATTTCATAGACAAAAATGGATTTGTATTGGTTGTCCATCAAACGGGAATAGGCGATCCATTTACCGTCAGGCGACCAGACTGGATTCATACTTCTATTGGGATGTGCAAATCGATCGGTATCCGCAATTTTGCTTGTTCCGGTAACAGTATTGACAATCCAGATATTGTAATCGGTGTCGGTAAATGCGAGATGGATATTGTCTGAAGACCATTCTGGCTTGAAGAAAAAGCTTGGATCCGGGATTGCGATCGCCTTGATCACTTCGCTTCCGGTCTGGTCTGCGATGTACAACTGATATTCACCAGACTGATCGGAGAAGTAGGCAATTTGTTTTCCATCAGGAGACCAGGCCGGCGCACGCTCCGCTGAGGCGGAACTGTTGGTAATATTCCTGCCAGCTCCGTTTTCTTTTGGAAAAGTTAGAATCTCACCCCTAAATTCAAATACAGCACGCTGACCTGTTGGTGAGATTTGAGGGTTTTGCAATTGGTTTGCAGAGACATCGGTCCAACGTTCCCTTGCCCAGTGAAAGTCCCCGTTGACATCGATCGGCACTTGGGTCAGTTTTCCGTTTGCCGGATCAAAAAGATGTAAATATCCACCTTGCTCGAGGATAAGAGCATCCGGACCTGCATCAATGCTTTTAATGTCAAAATCTTTTAAGAATGTCTCCTGTTTTTCCTGATTTGTGGCCGGATCAAAAGACCAGAGGTTGGCCAAAAAGTCGCGCTCCGAAAGGTAATAAACCTTGTTGCCAAACCAGACAGGATCGGTATGCCGCTCATTGTCCGTTTGAGGTGTCATTTTCAATTCGTAATTCGACAGATTCAGAATCCAGATCGGTTTGGCTTGGCCGCCACGGTGATTTCGCCACTCAGGATCCCAGAAAGAGATCTGTTGGTAGGCCATGTGCTTTCCATCGGGAGAAATCTCCCCATTGACTGCCCTCGGAACGACCATCGGTTTGGGCATACCGCCGGAGGTAGGGATTTCAAAAAATTTGGACTCCTGGGTCGCATGGCCTTCTCTTCCAGAAGAGAATATCACTTTAGATCCGTCCGGACTCCAACCTGTCACCAGATCTGCTCCGGGATGCCAAGTGAGTCGCTTGGGCTCGCCACCTTCCGCAGGAATGAGATATACATCCGTATTGCCATCATATTCCCCGGTAAAGGCGATCCATTTCCCATCTGGGGAAAAATGGGGAAGACTTTCTTCGCCCTCATTTGTGGTGAGTCGAATGGCATCACCGCCTGACCTGGGGGCCTTCCAGAGGTCATTCGCATAAACAAAGACGATTTCACTTTGGCTTAGGGTGGGTTGTCGCAAAAGTTGGGTTCCTTGGGGATAAGTTGCCAAACTTATCAGGGAAGTGGCTAATGAAAGGATAAATTTTTTCATGAAATTGATTTGGGTTTTGCTTAAAATTAAAATTTCCCATTGATCAAGGCTAACCGGTGGTCAAAAAAAATGCACATACTTATAACTCAAGGAATACTTTCAAGAGCTAGGAGAACTAGCTGATGAATAAATTTTTAGCAAAATATTTTTTGTAAGAAGCCATCTTTATTGGTGCTTGTAATGGAGGTATCGAATCTTTCCGGCCAAAGGTCAAAGACTAGTCTAGTCATTTCCTTAGCTACCCATGCTTTTGAGGGAAAAATTTCAGGTTTCAATCCTTGAAATCAAATTTTTGAAAGATCATTCTGTCTTCAATTCTTCACAATCCTGCTTTAAATAATTGAAAATGATGATATTAATCCTTATTTTGAAAGTCTTGTTTTAGTGGTTTCCGGGTTTGGAATCGAGATTTTGTTACGCCTAGGTTCTATTTCGGCTGGATATAATTTAATCGATTTAAATTTTTAAAAACATGGCCAATCTAAAAATCAAATTAAAAGGGCAGAATCAAATCAATTTTGTAGCAGGCGAGGATCAGGGATTTGAATATTACCAACTTGACCAAGCCTATTCTGTACTGAGCCCGACCCGGGCTGACGTCCCGGAGCAAACCTTTTCTATCAAGGACGGGCAAATCATTGAACTCAACCTATCCGATGATACCGTCTGGCTGGGAGACAATGAAACCCTTCAGGAACTTTTTCCGGCAAGTTTCAAACGGTCTGGTGAAGGGGACGAACTTTTTCTTCCTGATGAAATCGAGGTAGATCTTCCAAACCGTGGAATTGTCAGCAAAATTGGCATCAAGCTATTGAAGGTTTTTTCCAAGCGCGAGGTGGTATATCCCATGGTAAAGGATCTTGCCAGAAAACTTGAAAACAAGCAATTATCCATCGATGGAATCGACTTTGAGCAGGTAGGAGCGGGTATTTTGCTTACTTGTTCCCCTTCTTTTGAATTGAAAAAGGCAAGCGGGTTGGACACTGACAAACCTCATCTGCTTCTTCTTCATGGTACAGGTTCCTCGACATTAGGCTCATTTTTGGATCTGAAAGATTCCCAGGATTGGAAAAACATCGTTCTCCATTATTCCAAGGATTCAATCCTCGCTTTTCAACATCGGACACTGACTTGTAGCCCCTTGGAAAATGTACTTGAACTCGTTAAATCCCTACCCAAATCGATAGAACTGGATGTGGTCAGTCACTCAAGAGGAGGACTGGTGGCGGACACCCTAGCCCGATTCTGTGTGCCGGATACCAAATCCAAAGGCTTTGATGAATACGAGCGATCCGTACTTCAAGAAAAATCCCGGGAAAAAGATCTGGAGACAATCCGGGCAATCGAATCTGAAATAAAATCGAAACAAATCCGGATCCGAAAAATTGTTCGGGTGGCTTGCCCGGCCAACGGGACTACGCTGGCATCCTCTAGGTTGAATCTATTTCTGAATGTTAGTTTCAATTTGTTAGGCTTGGCTACGGGTCAAATCGGAAATCCGGTTTTCATTGCTTTCAAAGAGCTGATCATGGCAGCCGTAGCTTCCAAAGACAATTCAGATGTACTTCCAGGTCTGGAGTCCATGAATCCAAAATCTCCATTTGTTCAGGTCTTGAATTTTCAGGGAACAGAAATCAGGATTCAGGCCCCGCTATATATTATCGGCGGAAGCAGTGAACTGAGTCTCCGATGGAAAAGCCTGGTAGTATTGGTAGGTAAATTTTTCTTTTTGGGAAAAAATGACCTGGTCGTCGATACCGAAAGTATGTACTGGGGCGGTAAACGGGCAGAAGGAAAAGTTGCGGCTTTTATTGAAGCAAGTGGCCAGATTGACCATCTGAAATATTTCCAGACAGAAGTGACCAGAGAAGCGATTCGTTACGGGCTATTGGAGGATGGTAAACTGATCCCCAGGAAATTTGAACTCGTTTCAAAAAGCTACTCCGCTCAGCGGGATCGTGGTATTTTGGGGATTGAAGGGGGTAAATACAGAAGGGATCAGCCCCAGGGAAAGCGTCCCATTGCAGTTTTGTTGCCTGGAATCATGGGTTCCAATCTTCACGTGGGAGACAATCAGGTTTGGATCAATTATTTCAGATTTCTCAAAGGAGAACTTACCCGATTGGATTATGTCAACAATCGGGAAGCGGTAGCAGCAGATTCTTTAATCGGCACCTCATACAGTGCTTTGGGCAAAAATCTGGAGCGCAATTATGATGTGGTGACTTTTGAATTTGACTGGAGGTCACCTCTCCCTCAGACAGCCAAGCGCCTGAATGAGAAAATGAACGGGCTTTTAGCTTTTAATCAACCCATCAAAATCATCGCACATAGTATGGGTGGAGTTCTGGTCAGGGATTTTGCTATCTATTTCCCAGACACTTGGGAGAAACTCAATGGAAGGCCCGGTTTCAGAACTTTGTTTCTGGGTTCTCCGCTGGGCGGATCTTATCGGATACCCTATGTACTTTTTGGTCAAGATGATATCATTCAATTGCTGGGGAAAATCGACATTAGAAATTCCGCAAAAGGCCTTTTACATTACTTTACGAACTTCCCGGGTATACTGAATTTACTTCCGATCAATCGTCTGGGAAAGCATGATTTTTCGGACCGTGCTTTTTGGGAAAAACTTCGTGAAGCATTTGGAGATCAATCCTGGCCTATTCCCCAACAAACCTATCTGGATGAATTCGGAAAATATCAGAAAAAAATCCTTGCCGAAGCAGATCGAATCAACTATACCAATGTCTGCTATATCGCGGGGCAGAGTCGAAAAGACAAATTCACAATTTCAGATCTGGAAATCGAAGAGGGCAAACTTATTTTTAAAGCTACCAATGCTGGAGATGAAAGTGTGACCTGGGAATCAGGCATTCCAAAGGAAATCCTTCGCCTGCAAAATTATTTTTATGCAAATGCTACTCACGGAGCCTTATCCACCGAGCGCAAGTTATTTGCGGCAATCGATGAAATCCTGATCTACGGCAAAACCAATAAACTTCAAAACAGCCTGCCGCAGATCCGGGGCATTGAAAATGACTTCACCGTCGAGCCAAATCAGGTTTTTGACCTGAGTGAGGAAAATGTCGAAAATACTCTGCTCGGACTAGGTACAACAGGGGATCGATGGCTGGATGATCTGCCCATACAGGTGAGCGTTTCCCATGGCAATCTGATCTATGCCAGGTATCCTGTTTTAGCTGGTCATTTTGAAGGGGATGCCATTCTCAACAGTGAAAATGCCATCGATAAAAAATTAAATAATGAACTCAGCAGATTGCATGCGCTTGGGCTTTATCCGGGAGAAATCGGCAGTCACCAGGTGATCCTGAACCGGGGAACTGTCAAAGGAGATTTTCAGGGGGGAGTCATTGTTGGCCTTGGAAAAACAGGTGAGCTGACCAGTTTTCAATTGATGAAGACTGTGGAAAAAGGGGTTGCAAGGTATTTGACTATCGGCAATCCAGCCGCTAATGCTTCCGAGGATGAGCCTTTGGGAATTTCAGTGATAGCCATCGGTAATTCTTTCGGCGGATTGTCCACAGATAGCTCCATTCGGGCAATTATTCTGGGCATTCAGAGAGCAAACAAAAGCATTAGCGATACCTACAAAGGAACGAAAAAGGGGATAGGGGAGATCGAAATCATCGAACTCTACCATGATAAAGCGCTTTCAATCTTGAAATCCTTAAAGAACATCGAGGCAAACCAAAGCCGTGAATTTAATATAGTTTTTAGGGGAACGGGTCTCGAAAACAAGATCGGCAGGCAATGGCGGATTCCTCAGGACAATTCTACGGATTGGTGGACTAGAATCACAGTTTGTGAGGCCAGTGGATTTGAAGAAAGAGGAGAATCCCCGGGAGGGAAGATGATTAAAATGGCTGTGGCAACTACCGGCGCAAGCGAGCGGGTAGAGTACATGCCCTCAAATACCAAAGTATTGGAGGTACTGCTAAAGCAGATGACCCATAAAAACCAATATTCCCCAGAGATAGCCAAGACCATGTTTGAATTGCTGATCCCACTGAAATTCAAAGAAGAACTCAAGCGACAAAATAACATTTCATGGGTTTTAGATCTGGATACGGCAGAATTTCCCTGGGAGATGATGCAGGAGGACCTGAATTCGGTTCCGCTTTGTATCAATTCAGGAATGGTTCGTCAGCTTGCCACACAAAATTCCAGGGGAACTATTTCAAAAATTTCCTCAAAGAGAGCACTGGTGATTGGAGATCCCAATCTGGACGGTTATATGAGTCAATTGCCGGGTGCCAGGAAAGAAGGAGAATTGGTTACAGAGATACTGAGACAGGAAAAATTTGAAACTCAGAGCCTGATTTTCAGTGAGGCTCCGGAAATATTGCTTCGGCTTTTGACCAAAAGTCATAAGATTATTCACCTGGCCGGACATGGACTTTTCAACCATGGTTTGGAGCGAAAAAGTGGGATGGTTATCGGAAATGATACTTTTTTGCTTCCCGGTCAGCTGGCTGGGATGTCAGAGGTGGCGGAGTTGGTATTTGTCAACTGTTGTTACCTGGGTCAGATGGATGCTGAAGCGGAGCAGGGCAGTCAGGATAGAAATCGCTTTGCGGCCAATATCGGTACCCAGTTGATCAACAATGGTGTACGGGCAGTGATCGTGGCTGGCTGGGCAGTGGATGATACCGCCGCGCATGATTTTGCGAGAAATTTCTATCAAAATATGTTTGCAGGGCTTGGATTTGGTGAATCTGTCCGGCGGGCCCGCAAAAAGATCTTCGAGGATTATGGCAGCAGAACTAATACTTGGGGGGCTTTTCAATGCTACGGAGATCCTTTTTATACCTTGACAGAGGGCAAAAGAACTAGCTCAGAACGCAGCACGATTTTACTTCAGGAGGAAATCGAGATCGAACTTTTGAATCTGATTCATAAACTTGAAACAGCGAATTATAATTCGGAAGATATCATTAAACGGGTCATAGAACTGGAAGAATTGGTAATT
>CAZFSC010000012.1:0-27998 GCA_964521585.1 uncultured Limnohabitans sp. | reverse complement strand
TAATTAAGGGTTCGGCCAGAAGCGATGTGATTTTGGAATACCTTGCTAAGTTGTATGGAAGTTTGAATCTGTATTCGGATGCCGTACGGATGTATGAGCTATTGGTTAAATCCGAGAAAAACCGATTCTCTCTCTACGCACTGGAGCAATACTGCAATATCCGGGTAAAATATTGTGCCCTTCGATTCAAGAATGGGGAATTGGACAGAAAGGAAGCTATTCAACTCATCGAAGGAGTCGTAAAAGACTTGGAAGGTTTGAATCGATTTGGAGAAACATCAGAGCGATGGAGCCTGATCGGAAGTGCGTACAAGCGCTTGGTGATTCTCAATGAGCCGGCCAAAGTTCCTTCTTTGCTGGAAAATGCGATCGAAGCCTATGAAAAAGCAGCCATAAGATCCGATCTGAATAAAGCCTATCCGCTTTTGAATTGGCTGCAATTGCTTCAAATTAAGAATGATGTCGAAGGAAAAACCGGCAAGAAACATATTCCTTTGAAAGCCAGAAATGCGCTGAAGGAAATTCAGGAACAGATTGAAAAGGCTGCTGGACCGAAAAGTTCCTATTGGGATATCTCAATCAAAGCAAATATCCTTTTGACCCAGTTGCTGGCGGAAGACACTGCAGCCGCAAAGAATAAAGTACTGGAAGGCTATGATCTCCTATGGAAAAAAGCAGGTAATCTTGGGCAAAAGCAAGCTGAAATCGAACATTTTGACTGTTTGATTGCGGCTTTCGGAGGAGCAAAACCTGAAAGAGAACTTGAAGTCAAACTTAAAGAGATCAAAATGATGTTGGCAGATCAGCTGTAATCCAGACTTTTCTTGTAAATATGAATTCCTTTATGACCGGGCTTTAACTGCTCAAAGTCCAATTGATAAGTTAAAAGCAAATCGTATCCCATTTTCTCATAAAATCGCTTAGACTGTACCTTTTCCATCATCGCTTCCAGCCAAATAAAGTCAAGTTTATTTTTAAGGGCAATCTGTTCTATAAATGTCATCAAAGCTGCTGCTGTTCCACTGCCATGTACGGCAGAAGAAAGGTAAAGTCGATGCAGTTTCATCGCATTGGGGATTTCAATTTGTCTGGGAGAGAAGGGAAAATCATACTTAATAATCCCGATTGTCTCTCCACGAAGCTCCACGAAAAAGTAATGAGATCTGGAGCGGGAAAGTTCTTTTGCCAGATTATTAGGATTATAACATAAATCCAGGTACCAATCTCCTCCATCGACCCAGAAATCAGTATAGGCTGCTTTGTAGATCTCGGACATTAAGCCAAAGAGTTTCGGCTGGTCATTTGATTTAATTGGACTTAGGACGAGTCCGATATCCGCATCAAGGATGATATTCATTCCCGGAAATAGAAAAACCTACTTGAACTTTTCCATCAATTCAGCAGTCATATCGTCTGAATATACTCCGTAAGAATTGACAACGACGCCTTTGATTTTTCCGTCCGATGAAGAAATCGCATAAAGTATGGCTTCATCAGAAGGATTGGTATTGCCTTCGAATCTGAAGGTTTGGTCTACTTCAAACTGCGAAGGCAGTAAGCAGACATCGCCGCAAATCAAGCTATCAAATCGGATATTAAAATCCTGGGTATAACCCTCTTTCCTCAATTTTTCAAGAGTTTCGACGAGAGTGGGCATGTAGTTGGGCATGATTAGTAATCCGTTTGTTTGCCTGAATTTAAGGATTTTGGTGGGAAAAAGCTCAAATTGATCAATAGTAAAAAGTCCTAATCCTCTGTCAAGCTATTTAACACGGATATAAATTTTGAATTGAAAGCCTCTTAATTCAACCTTAAACTCCATTGCCAATTAGATTTTTTGAGACTAAAAAAAGTCCCGGAGGACTTTAGGAATTGGTACCTTCGAGGCCTTTGGAGACCTCGAAGGATTTAAAGAAGAATGTAGAAGGTTACTTTCTTTCCAAAGCTCGTTTCGCAGCTTTGACAATATTCTCTGCATTCAAGCCATATTTTTCAAGCAACTCGGTGGGGGTTCCTGACTCACCGAAGCTATCATCCACACCTACAAATTCCATCGGTGCCGGGTAATGTCTTGCTAAGGTCTGGGCAACACTGTCGCCTAATCCACCATTATACTGATGCTCCTCTGCGGATACTGCGCAACCTGTTTTGGCTACGGAATCCAATATCGCTTCCGTGTCCAACGGTTTGATCGTATGGATATTGATCACTTCAGCAGAAATTCCTTCTTCGCGGAGCATCGCTTCGGCTATTACTGCTTCCCACACCAAATGGCCGGTTGCAAAAATAGTCACATCTTTTCCTTCGATCATTTTCCATGCTTTTCCGATTTCAAACTTTTGGTCAGCTGGTGTAAAGATCGGCCAAACCGGGCGTCCAAATCTCAGGTAAACCGGACCTTCGTATTCTGCGATGGCCAGCGTAGCAGCCTTGGTTTGATTGTAGTCACAAGGATTGATCACGGTCATATGAGGCAGCATTTTCATCATCCCCAAATCTTCAAGAATCTGGTGTGTTGCTCCATCTTCTCCTAATGTCAAACCGGCATGAGAAGCACAGATCTTCACATTTTTGCTGGAATAAGCTATAGATTGACGAATCTGATCGTAGACTCTTCCTGTGGAGAAGTTGGCAAAAGTACCTGTGAAAGGTATTTTTCCGCCAATCGTCAGACCGGCAGCGATACCCATCATATTCGCTTCGGCAATTCCGGTTTGAAAGAACCGCTCGGGGAATTCCTTTTGAAATGCCCCCATTTTAAGGGAACCGATGAGGTCAGCACAAAGACCTACTACGTTCGGATTCTTTCTTCCGGCTTCTAATAAGCCGTCACCAAATCCGGATCGAGTGTCTTTTTGATCAGTATAGTTGAATTTTAAATCCAATTTCTTTTCCATGATTTTCTTCTGTATAAGTTCTAAAAATGAATGAGTTAATAATCGCCAAGAGTTTCTTCCAATTGCCCAAGAGCATTCTTAAGTTGCTCGTCATTTGGAGCCACTCCATGCCATTTGTGCGTACCTACCATGAAGTCCACGCCATAGCCCATTTCGGTATGGAGTAGATTCAAGACAGGTTTGCCCTGACGTGACATGTTTTTGGCTTTTTCCAGCCCATCCAATACAGCTTTCATATCATTGCCATCATAAGTATCCAGGACTTTCCATCCAAACGATTCATATTTCGCCCTAAGATCTATTAGATCCATGATTTCTTTAACCGGTCCATCGATCTGCTGCTTGTTGAGATCGACTGTGGCAATAAGATTATCGACTTTCCAATGAGCGGCATACATGGCAGCCTCCCAAATTTGGCCTTCTTCCTGCTCTCCATCACCCATCATCACGTACACCGTGCTGTCATCTCCGTTGATTTTTTTGGCTTGAGCAGCTCCGATGGCGACTGAGAGGCCTTGACCTAACGAACCGGATGCCACGCGAATCCCGGGAAGTCCTTCTTCCACTGCAGGATGTCCCTGCAATCTTGAATTTAGCTTCCGGAAGGTCTTCATTTCTTCCGGAGAAAAATATCCAGACCGGGAAAGAACTGAATACCACACTGGCGAAATATGTCCATTGGAAAGGAAAAACAAGTCTTCACCTTTGCCATCCATATTGAAATCCGGATTGTGATTCAATTGATTAAAGTATAAAGCCACAAAGAATTCGGTACATCCCAAAGATGCACCAGGGTGGCCAGATTGAACCGCATGAACCATACGGAGGATATCTCTTCTGACTTGAGAAGCGATCTTCTGGAGTTGTTCGACTGATTGTTTTTCCATTAGGTATAGGTTATTTTAAAATTTGAGCAGTATGGTCTTTTGTATTTACTTTTTCTATGATTTCTTCAATTTTACCTTCTTCATCGATGATAAATGTGGTTCGGGCAGTTCCCATGTATTTTCTTCCATACATGGATTTTTCTACCCAAGTACCATATAGTTCGTGGACTTTCAAATCCGGATCCGCAATCAAAGAGAATGGAAGGGATTGTTTTTCTTTGAATTTTTGGTGTGACTTTTCTGAATCTGAACTCACTCCAAAAATCACATATCCTTCCTTTTTAAGTTTTTCATAGTTGTCGCGCAGATTGCACGCTTGGGCTGTACATCCAGGTGTCGCGTCTTTGGGATAAAAATAGAGTATTACCTTTTTACCTCGGTAATCACTGAGTTTAACTGTTTCTCCGGTTTCGATTTTTGCTTCAAAATCGGGAGCCTTTTGACCTACTTCTAATGACATAATTTTTCCGTTAGTTTTGATTATAAAAAACTTAAATAGTTCCTTTCCATTCAGTCACATTGCCAGCTTGGTCTGTGACCTTCAGTACAACAGGACCTTTGAAGACTTGCTCTTCCAGTTTTTCCGACCAAATCACCGCCTGTTTATGTTCGTATCTCATCAAAACCCATTTTCCATTGACACTTGCCTCAAAACTTTGAATGCCGGAGGAATTGTCCCGGATGGTAAAACGGATTTCTGAGGAATTGACCCGGATCGGTGTGATCGTGGGTTTTTGTAAATCCTGGTCTAAAACAAAAGTACCAAAATTTCTGGTTTTGAACCGGATGGAATTGCCATCCCATTGACCGCCCACGTAAGACTTATTCCCATTTGGATGAAGTTGATAAACTTTGTAGCTAGGTTTGTCACCTGCAAATCCACTCAGGTCCCAAGTAACATCAATAGGATTCCAAAGGTATTCTGAAGGATCATTTATGGTTAGTTTTGGATTGGTGGGAGTACCTTCCTGCTTGATCCTCAGAAATAAATCATTTAATAAAGATTCCTTCTCAAATTTGATTTGCACATTGGAATCAGCATAGGTATGTTCCATTCCAACGGGGATTTTTACTTTGATGGGAAGCAGGATAACCTCGGAACAGACATCGATTTCCTCTGGAATTCCGAAATTCATGTCCCAGAGATAAGTTCTGCTTTGAGCATCCTGATAGGCTGGAAGCATTTCGAAGGCATTGGAACCAACATAAAACTTTGCCAAACCCCCATTTGGAGAGATTGGCGCTTTGATTTTGAGAATGTTATCTAAATAATATACCATCGCTCTTCCCGGCGCACCACCATCATTGACATTTCTTTCCAAGTCTTGTCCCTGTAAGGTGAAAGTAATCTTGCGCTCATTCTGATAAGCATCTACCAACGAAAGTGTATAATCCCTTTTTTGATTCGGCTCGAGTTCCAGATGTCCTGCATCTTTCCGCTTGGGTTGGATGAAATCAAATTTCAGATTTTCCTGAAAATACAGTTTGCTGAATCGGTTCTGATGAGTGTATAGGAGGAAATGACGATTATAATTGAAATTGACCTTATCTACAGTTTGGGTGAATATCGTACTGTCATTTGCCTTCAAGATAAAGGTAGGGAATCCATTTCTGTTGCTCGCTCCATCCAATTGGTCGTAACTTTGAATTTCAATGCCGACTTTGCCGGTCACCTGGATGGTGGATGGTAATTTATAATTTGATCCTGAGGCTACCGGTGTAATCTCCAAACGCTGGAATTTTCCATTTACCCGGGAATCAATGCTGAGTGGGACAATGGCAATTTTCTGGGGAGTAGGAGGAGTCTTATCCAAGATTTCCGGAAATCCAAAAAGCAATGGATCTAAAGCTTGATCCAAACTGTCACGGATTTCAAAATGAAGATGAGGTCCTCCTGAGCTTCCGGTATTTCCACCATTGGCAATCTGCTCCCCTTGCTTTACCGGAAGTTCTCCTGGAGTGGGATATACTTCCAAGTCATTGGCTTTTGCCTCATACATTTTCTTTCGGATGTAGCTGGCAAGTTTTGGGTTGAAATTTCTAAGATGACCATATAAAGTGATCTTTCCATTGGGATGCTTTAGATAGATTACATTTCCGTAGCCGAAAGAAGATACCTTGATCCGGTGGACCCATCCATCCGCTGCGGCATAAATAGGCTCACCTTCTTGACCTCCAAATTTGTAATCTAATCCGGTATGAAAATGATTTGGCCTAAGTTCAGAGAAATTTCCAGACAAGTAATTTCTACCACCAGGCTTAACTGGGGACTTAAAGTATCCTTTGTCAATCTGCTGAGAGACAGATGGTAAAGAAATCAGAAAGAGGAATATGAAATAGAGACGGGAGATATTATTTAACTTCAAAATCAAGCATTTTTTGCGTTCCGATAAATCCTTCCAACCGATCACCAATAGCCACTGGACCCACTCCGGCAGGTGTGCCGGTATAGATAAGGTCTCCTTTTTTCAGAGTGAAGAACTGAGATACATATTCTATTATCGTTCCAAAGTCAAATAGCATCATGCTAGTATTTCCTTTTTGCCTTAGCTCTCCGTTGATCTGTAGCTGGAAATCAATGTCCCTTAGATCTTCGAATTTTGATGCTGGGATAAAGTCCCCGATAGGAGCAGCACCGTTGAAGGCTTTGGCTATTTCCCAGGGGAGACCTTTCGCTTTGCATTGGTCCTGTAGATCTCTTGCCGTGAAATCAATTCCAAAACCGATCTCCTCGTAATACCTATCTGCAAATTTCTTTTGGATGTATTTCCCTTCTTTGGAGATTTTTAAAACCAATTCTGCTTCATGATGAATGTTTTTGGAGAAGTCGGGATAGTAGAATGTAGCTCCGTTTTTCAATAAAGCAGTATCCGGTTTTAAGAATACGACCGGATTGCCAGGTGTTTCGTTTTTCAGCTCTTCTATATGTGCCGCATAATTGCGACCAATGCAAATGATTTTCATAGTTGGACTTGGGTTGAATAGGAGAGGCCTCTTCTTTTTAGATTTTGACGTAATTCCCTGACGAGTTTTTCTCTTTCGCCTTGCTTATCTTGGCTCTAGATTGCTTGTTTCCACTTGATTAAGTAAAAGGTCTGCCCAGTGCGCATATACCAGACCGCTGGGGTGAAGCTGATCTTCTACCAGCATTTCAGGTTGTGATCCTATTTTTCTGTAATGATCTGTGATTTCAAGGAATGGGACTCCATAGATTTCGCAGATTTCTTTTTTTGCATTGTTGAATGCATCTATCTCTGAAGCTACTTTTTCCTGATCTACGCCTTTGGTTTCAGCAAAAGGAGTGACCCCCCAATCAGGTATGGATAGAACGATGACATGGTCCGGAAGATTGCCCGCAAAGCCAATTGCCTGGAGCAGTAGTTTTTTGAATTCCACTTTAAACTCTTCCACAGATTTGCCTTGGTACTGATTATTAACTCCAATCAAAACTGTCACCAGGTTATAATGAGACTCCAAAGTTTTCGATTTTTCGATTGCCTCGAGCAATTCTTCTACGGTCCAGCCGGTTTTGGCGATGATGGTTGGGGAACTGAATGTTAGCTCCAGTTCATCATTGATCCTGGAGACTAGTTGATTTGGATAGCGTTTTTCTTCTTCTACACCTTCGCCGATGGTGTAGCTATCGCCAAGTGCGAGGTATTTCATGGGCATGTCGCTGTCTACCTTATGGATAATTGAACTTTTTTTTGGATCAGAGCATGCAAAGACACTCATGATCAGTGTGATAAGTAATATATTTTTCATAGACTTCTAAGATTTGAAGATTGATTCAGCCAGTCCGAAAGTACCGGCATCGGCATCCATTGTGACTTGAGCACCTACCGGAATAATGAATTGCTTGGGGATATGCCCGATCATTGCTCCTGTGTAAGATGGTATACCAAGAGGCAAGATGTAATCATCCAACACCTGATCCAAAGTCAATGAACCATAGCCTCCGCCTGGTTCGCAATCCGTACACTGTCCAAAGATAAAGCCTTTGATTTTATTTAAGGTTCCGTTCAGTTTTAAGGTGCTCATCATTCGATCGATTTTATAAGGATCTTCCCCGATGTCTTCGATGAATAAGATGGAATCCGTAAAATCCGGATAATAAGGAGTGCCTGACAAGGCCGTCAAAACAGTCAGGTTGCCTCCCAGAATTTTTCCCTTGGCCTTTCCACCGGTAAGGGTTTGAATTCGGTTTGTTTTTATTACCAGATCATCAGTTTTTGGCAATTCATTTTCATAGGTAACCAATTCCTCTTTGAAGAAGATTTGCTCAAACTGCTTCACGTTGAAGCTGTTCCAACTACCGGTTCCATTGGGACCATGAAAAGTGATTAATCCAGTTTGGGCTTGAATTGCACAGTGAAGTGCAGTGATATCAGAATAGCCCATCAATGGTTTAGGATTTTGACGGATTAGGTCATAATCGATCAAATGTAAGATTCTGGCAGCGCCAGACCCTCCACGGATACAAATCACAGCCTTAATCAAATTATCAGCGAACATCTCATTGAGATCATCTGCACGTTCCTGATCTGTACCAGCTAAATGCCCTCGCCGATTCTTAAGATGATTTCCCAACCTAACTTTGAAACCTAAAGCCTCCAAAGCCTCCTTAGCAAAAGTAAACTGCATACGGTCTGCGGTGGCTGCCGAGGGACTGATAAGCCCCACAGTATCTCCTTTTTTGATTGCTTTTGGAAAAAGCTTACCAGTATTTGAATGAGAGACCGGACTCTGCCAGGAAAGCAAAGGAAATGAGCTGACAAGAAGGCTTAAAGATTTAATGAATGTTCGCTTATGCATCCAGATGATAGGTTTTTTTAGGGTGTGAAAATAAGCTTTTTCCCTACTAACCGAAATCTAATTCTGACCAAAGATTTGTAACGGTCTGAAAAGAGAAGTATTGATCCTTTAAATTTCAGAAAGGGGTTCTGGCAGAAATCCAACGGGAATTTCTGGGCAATTTCTTGGGGTATATGAATTCGGATTATGATTCTTGGATTTACAGATTACAGCATATCACGAACCATAAGCAATACCTGCTCCATTTCTTTTCTTACCTCTGAGACTTTTACCAAATAATTTGAATTCATAAAGGCAAACGAATAGAGTTTTCCGCTTTTGCCTCTGATCAACCCTACTAGACTATGATGATTACTCATGGTTCCGGTTTTGGCAAAGACATAGGGCTCAGTGGCTTGATAGCTGTTTTTCAGAGTGCCAGAGACTCCGCCAGTGGGAAGCAATTCGAAAAGTTGCTGATCGGGAATCATGTGATACAATTTTTCGATCAGTGCGGCCATCGAGCGGGGAGTGAACAGATTATGACGACTCAGTCCGCTGCCATCTACCCATTTGGGTTGATCAGGTAAGTCAAAAAGATAAGTCTTAAGGATGAATTCGATAGCACGCTCGGTATCAAGCCGCTGAAAAAGCCGATCCGAAACCATCAGCATGCTTTGTTCGGCTAAAAAATTATCGCTTTCAAGCATCATTTCTTTCAGAATAGGAAAGAGAGGTGCGCCCCTTAAGACTTGGTGATCATCAGGCAAAGGTTCTTTTTTATAAGTCCAGGTTTTTTGACTTTCAGCGGAAGCTAATCGAATAAATAGCTCCGGAGAAGTAACCAGAGGAATGAAACGCTCGGCACCCCGGAAAGTAGCCGGGTTGTATTGAAATCTATTTCTATGAAAATCCCGGGTCAATTCCCTCACCGTAGTATTACTTAGAATTATAGAATCCTGGAAGAATCGCGGGAAAACCACCGGCCTGTTATTTTCCTTTTTTACCTCGAGAAGATTTCCATAGATGGGAATGGCATTTCGCTCTGCAGAGTAATCATAGTAATAATCATCCCACTGCCAGCCATATCCAAAAGTCGGAGCATCTACATTGGAATCTGAAAAGACGATATGTTTGAATGGCTGTATAAGTTTTTGGATTCCCGGGTCGGGAAGTTTTTTGTATTTCCAGCTTGGATCTCCACTTCCCCAAATCCTGATCGTATCCCCCGAAGTCACATATCGCAGTGTCTGTGTGCTGTCATTCAGGATGGTGATCGCCGCAAAAAGGGTAAACAACTTGATAGTCGAGGCTGGAATAAAATTCAAATGTGAATTCTTTTCATACAGAACAATCTTTTTATCAATGTCCTGAAGGATGAACCCCGTATGGTGCCTGTTGAAAAAGCTTCCAGGTTCAAATGCCTTGTTTATTTTTTCAAGCTGATCGACGGAAAATTGGGCCTTGGCTCCGGAAGCGAGAAAAATCAGAACCAGGATAAAAAGAAACCTTCGCATGCTCTGAGTTTTAGGTGTTTTTTGAAACGGCTAAAAATAAAAATATCCAACCGAGGATGAATGCCAATCCGCCTAACGGAGTGATGGCTCCCAGCCAGGTAATTCCGCTAAGCGAAAGAAAATACAGGGAGCCTGAGAAAATCAAAACTCCTAAAATCATCAACAAAGCAGCAGTACTCAATTGCTTCCACGTGGGATGAATTAATGCCAAGATCCCTATCAGCAAAAGTGCCAATACATGATAGAAATGGTATTTTACAGCAGTTTCGAAGGTATCTAATCTGCCGCTTTCTATCAAAATATCTTTCAGTCCATGTGCTCCAAAAGCTCCGATGCCCACCGCGATAGCTCCTAAGATCGCTGCTGTTTTGAGTATTGTTTTTCCTGTCATTGATTCAAAAATTCCTGTTGATTACCTGGCTCCAAAAATAGCTGAACCTATTCGAACCATGGTGCTGCCTTCTTCTTGGGCTATCTGATAGTCCCCGCTCATTCCCATAGATAATTCTGTAAGTGAGACGAATTCAGGCAGATCTCTTTTTCTTAGCTTCTCAAAAAGCTGCTTAAGCCCCCGAAATTCTTTGCGAATCTGTTCCTGATTTTCAGTAAAAGTGGCCATGCCCATCAGGCCCTTGATCAGGACGTGTGAGAGTTTATTGAATTCAGGGTTTTCCAACATTTCACCTAGTTCAGCTTGGTCAAACCCAAATTTGCTTTCCTCTTCAGCGATATGGATCTGAAGCAATACAGGAATAACCCGGTCGATCTTTTTTCCCTGCTTGTTGATTTCTTTCAGCAATTTGAAGGAATCCACGCCATGGATCAAATGGACGAAAGGAGCGATATATTTTACTTTATTACTCTGAAGATGGCCGATCATGTGCCACTTGGTATCTGCCGGCATTTCAGGTTGCTTCCACTGAATCTCCTGGACTTTATTCTCCCCAAAATCCCGAATGCCAGCTTCATAGGCTTCTTTTAGATCTTCGATCGGCTTGGTTTTGCTCACCGCGATCAGTCGACAATCTGGATTTTTAAAGGTTTTTTTTACTTCTAAAATGTTGGCTTTAATATCCATTTTTTAATTTTATATCGAAAGGTTTCTAAATGCCTTTTGACAAAGATATGGCGATCATCAGTACTTTGCTAAAGAAAGGCATACGACTTCGGGATAGTCTGGAGCAGGAGTATAGCAGTCCGCTCGAGCTTCAACGTAATCAACTGAAAAAATTACTGATTCATTCCCGCAATACTGAAATCGGTAAAAAATATCACTTTACCCAGATTTTGAAGACTTTCCGTCAGAGCGATCACACTTTTTATGAGGAGTTCAAAAACAATGTTCCGATCTATGATTACGATCGGATTCATTCCGAATGGTGGCATAAACTCTTGGAGGGTAAGAAAAATGTGACCTGGCCAGGTGCAATCAAATATTTTGCTTTAAGTTCAGGCACTTCCGGAGCTACTTCCAAATACATTCCAATTACCAAAGAAATGGTGAAAGCAATCCGGAAAACCGGAGTCAGACAGATTTTATCACTTTCTAAATATGATTTGCCAAGTTCACTCTTTACCAAAGGCATATTGATGCTCGGCGGTAGTACGGATTTGGAATTTAACGGGACTTATTTTTCAGGGGATTTGAGTGGAATTACTGCTGGTAGACTGCCGATATGGTTTCAGCGCTTTTACAAACCCGGCAAGAAAATATCCAAAAACAAAAACTGGGGAGATAAGCTGGATCAAATCGTTGAGAAAGCCAATAAATGGGATATTGGGATTATTGTGGGAGTGCCTGCCTGGTTACAGATTTTATTGGAGAAAATCATCGAATTCTACGATGTGAAGCATATCCATGAGATCTGGCCCAATCTCCAGATTTTTGTCCATGGGGGAGTTTCCTTTGAACCCTATAAAAAAGGATTCGAAAAACTTTTGGGTCATCCGATTACCTATATCGAGACTTATCTGGCTTCAGAAGGGTTTTTGGCGTTTCAGGCGCTTCCCAACCGGAGGTCGATGCGACTGGTCTTGAATAATGGGATATTTCATGAATTCATACCTTTCAATGAACAGAATTTTGATGGGGATGGCAATGTCCGATTCAATGCAGATACCTTTAAAATAGACGAAATAGAGGAGGGGATGGAATATGCTATTCTGATCACTACTTGTGCCGGCGCCTGGCGCTATCTGATCGGGGATGTGATCAAATTTGTCTCAAAGGAAGAATCCGAAATAGTGATCACAGGCAGGACCAAACATTTTTTAAGTTTGTGTGGGGAGCACTTATCGGTTGATAATATGAATAAAGCAATAGAGATGTGTTCGGAAGAGCTCAATATTTCCATTCGGGAATTCACAGTCATTGGTGTGCCGGAAGGTTCTTTATTTGGACATCATTGGTATTTGGGAATAGATCAAGCTTTAGATGAAAGTGCATTTAAAGAGCTTTTGGATGAGAAGCTCAAAACTCTAAATGATGATTATGCAGTGGAACGGAAACATGCTTTAAAAAAGATAAAACTGACTGTACTACAACCTTCTTTTTTTTATGAATGGTTGAAATCCCAGGGGAAAGAAGGGGGTCAGAATAAATTCCCCCGCGTGCTGAAAGGCGATAAAGCAGAGTCTTGGAGGCAATTTATCACCTTGAAAAAAGAAGAAAATTGATTGCTTCGCTAAGTGAGGGCATTAGTGTGGGACTGGTCTTGTCAGCATTGATAGGACCTGTTTTTTTTGCGTTGATTCAGGCTAGCCTGACTAATGGATTTCGGTATGCGGCGGTTTTGGCCACCGGGATTTTAGTAAGTGATTTGATTTATGTTTTACTCACTTTTTTTGGGATTAAGTTTATCGCTGGGTTTGGTTCGTTCGAACTGATTCTGAGTTATGCCGGAGGGTTGATATTAATCGGATTCGGGATTAGCTCAATTCTTAAAAAGCGGATTCAGCGTCCCAATTCAGCAGGTTTCGAACTGCCCCAGGCCAAAAAACGATCTGCTTTTGCCAAAGGCTTCGGGATCAACGGTGTTAATCCTTTTGTATTGATTTTCTGGATATCTATTGCTTCACTCATCCAGACAAAGGAAAACTACACTGAATCCGATTATCTCAGCTATTACGTAGGTATTTTGATTACTGTATTTGCCATAGACTTAGTCAAGGCTTTAATTGCGAAACAACTTAAACCGCTGGTTACAGACCGCTTGATGTATTGGTTAAATAAGTCAGTCGGATTGCTGATGATAGGATATGGGCTCCGGATGATTTTGAAAACAATAATCAACTGAAATCTATTCCTACCCTTAAATTTGTTTTATACCTCTACTCATCTACTTAATTTCTTATGAATCGAATTTTCTCTTTTCTGGCAGTAATCTGCATTCTCTTTTCTTTTGCATGCAGTCCTGTACAGGACCACAGGATCAAAATCATCATCGATGCCGATACGGCCAATGAGCTGGATGATTTATTTGCACTGGTGGGAGCAATGGCCACGGATACCTTTGATATCAAAGCCATCACTTCAGCACAGTTTCATACTTCCCGACTAGGTTATGACAGTTCGGTAGTCGAGAGTCAAAAACTAAATGAAGATCTGGTAAGATTGGCGGGTCGTACCGATATTCCTTTGCCTTTAGGGGCAAACGACCCCTTGAAATCCATGGATCAGCCCAATATCTCAGCTGCATCTACATTTATTGTAAATGAAGCAAATAAACTGACGGAAGGAGATTCACTGGTTTTGGTGATTTTGGGCTCCTGTACCAACGTTGCCTCGGCGATTCTTCAGGATCCGGGAATCATCCCGAAAATCAGGGTTCATTATTTGGGTATCTGGCATAATCCCGAAACCAATGAGTATAATAAAAAGGAATTCAATTCTGGAAATGATACCCTAGCCGTTGATTTATTGCTAAGCACTCCTAACCTGGATTTGACAATCATGTCTGCTACGACGAGCCAACATTTGGTTTTTGATAAAGACAAGAGTAGAAATGAACTGGCTGACAATGGGGAATTAGGAGAATACCTGATGAATCGATGGGACACATTTCACCGATGGTGGAAACCGGAGGATACCGGAAAGCAAAAATGGATTATGTGGGATGTCGCCATCTTAGAAAGTATTTCCAATCCAGAATTGGGTAAGAAAGAAACTTTCCTGACACCACCGGAAAATGGGAGCCGACCGGTAAGTATCTATACCAAAATCGAAGAAAAGGAGATGGAAGAGCGGTTCTGGAGAAAGATTGACAAACTGAATAAATAATAGAACCTTATAGCTCGGTTTTCTTGGTAAAACAGAAAAGCCTTTGAAGTCAGACTTCAAAGGCTTTTTACTGATAATTTCTATGACTATTAGTCTGCTAAATATTTGATGACCGGAGTGTAAGAAAGTCCAAATGCATCAGCTACCGCTTCATATACAATCTCACCGTTAATCACGTTCAGACCAGGTACCAATTCTTCATTTTCCTGCGCAGCTCTCTTCCAGCCTTTGTCAGCGAGTTGGATCGCATAAGGAAGTGTTGCGTTGGTCAAAGCTAAAGTAGAGGTGTATGGAACTGCCCCTGGCATATTGGCTACACAATAATGCACAACATCATCGATGATGAAAGTTGGATTCTCATGAGTTGTCGGCTTACATGTCTCAATACATCCACCTTGATCTACAGCCACGTCCACCAATACAGTTCCAGGTTTCATTTCTTTCAACATATCTTTGGTGATCAGATGAGGCGCCTTTGCTCCTGGAATCAGTACAGCACCCACGATCAAATCTGCTTCCTTGATCAAAGCTCTCACATTGAACTCATTTGACATTATAGTTTTCACATTGGCAGGCATCACATCTGAAAGGTATCTCATACGAGCCAGGGATACGTCCATGATCGTCACGTCAGCTCCGAGTCCGGCAGCCATCCAGGCAGCTTGAGTACCTACGATACCACCACCCAAAATCAATACTTTAGCTGGAAGTACACCGGGTACACCACCTAGGAGAATTCCTCTCCCTTGAAGTGGCTTTTCAAGGTAATTTGCACCTTTTTGAATCGCCATTCTTCCAGCTACTTCCGACATTGGCACTAAAAGAGGCAAGCTTCGATCAGCTTTTTCCACTGTTTCATAAGCAAGACAAACTGCTTTGCTGGCTACCATGGCTTTTGTCAAAGGCTCATGAGAGGCAAAATGAAAATAAGTGAACAATAATTGGTTTTCTTTGATCAAGGAATACTCCGATTCAATCGGCTCTTTAACCTTTATGATCATTTCGGCTATTTCATATGTTTGCTCGATGGTAGATAAAATCTGAGCACCAGCTTCTTCATATTCAGAATCCTTAAAACCACTGCCTTCACCAGCTGTATGCTGCACATAGACGGTATGGCCTCTTTTTACCAATTCTTTCGCACCGGCAGGGGTAAGAGCTACTCGGTTTTCATTGTTTTTAATCTCCTTGGGAACACCTATTATCATGTCTTTACTTAAGATGAAGTGAATATTGAAGCAAAGATAAGAAGCAAACACAAACTGAAAAGTCGAAAATAAAATAGTATTTGGTACAATTTGGAAAGATTTGGTTATTCCAAACATTCTACGGTATTATTCCCTGAGGATGAATAATATTTCAAAATTTAAATTCTGAGCATGGATAATTTTGCGAATTTATTTTGGTAAAAAACTTATTTAAAGAATTTGAGCTGTTATGGATTTTTCAATTACTTTGACTGTAAAATTCCAAAAATCAAAATAAAATTCTAAAACATTGCTGATATTACATTTCATTCCAAATTATTGATTGAGAAATAATAAAGTCGAAATTTGTAAAAAAATTAGATTTGGCTATTTTTGATCAAAGTAAAGATTCAGACTTTACGAAAGCCCAACGATAACATTAGATATTTACTATGTCCAAAATCCAAACTCTGCCCAAAACCAAGCTATCAGCTGATTTAACTTCAGAGACTATTCTGAATGATTTCAGATTAGCCATGCTCAGCAGACATGCTTCACTGATTGGCCGAAAAGAGGTCTTCATGGGGAAAGCGAAGTTTGGGATTTTTGGTGACGGCAAAGAACTGGCCCAGATTGCAATGGCCAAAGCTTTTAAGTTAGGAGATTTCAGAGCGGGCTATTACCGGGACCAGACTTTTATGATGGCAATCGGAGAGTTGAGTGTGAAGGAATATTTTGCCCAGCTTTATGCCCATACCAATGTGGATGAAGAACCAGCAAGTGGCGGACGACTGATGAACGGACACTTTGCTACCCGGTTGCTCAATGAAGATGGTAGCTGGAAGAATCTTACTGAACGTTACAATTCTGCTGCTGATATATCGCCAACGGCTGCTCAGATGCCAAAGCTTCTGGGGCTGGCTTATGCTTCTAAAATATATAGAGAACATAAAGGGCTGAAAAATTTCAAACAGTTTTCAATCAATGGAAACGAAGTAGCCTGGGGTACAATCGGAAATGCCTCCACCTCGGAGGGAATGTTTTATGAGAGTATAAATGCCGCAGGTGTGATGCAGGTACCTATGGTGGTTTCAGTGTGGGATGATGGCTATGGAATCTCCGTTCCAAAAGAATATCATACCACCAAAGGAAGTATTTCGGAGGTTTTGGAAGGTTTTTCAAGAACAGAAGCACAGCAAGGAATTGAAATCATCCGGGTAAATGGATGGGATTACGAAGCTTTGATAAATGCCTACCTGCAGGCTGGCGAGATTGCCCGAACCAAGCATGTTCCGGTTCTGATCCATGTGGAAGAGCTTACTCAGCCACAGGGACACTCTACTTCAGGTTCCCATGAGAGATATAAGTCTGATGAGCGATTGAAATGGGAAAAGGAATGGGACTGTATCAATAAATTTAGAGAATACATTCTGTCAAATAAAATTGCTACAGCTGAGCGATTAGACCAAATTGAGGCGGAAGCTAAAGCCCAGGCAAAAAAAGAAAAGGAGGCTGCCTGGTCTAGTTTTTCAGGCGAAATCAAAGCTGAATTATCAGAAGCTGTCAAGTTGATTAATGAGTCTGCAGCAAATAGTACCCGGAAAGTTTTGCTCAATCAGATGGCGACTGAATTAGCCAAAACTATCAATCCTATTCGCAAGGACGTGATCTCTACCGTCAGAAAGGCGCTGTTTATGCTCCGATTTGATGCTGAGTCTACTAAAGCAAAGTTGAAAGCCTGGTATGAAAAACAAACGGTTTTGAATTTTGACAGATACAATTCTTATCTCTATAGTCAATCCAAGTGGAATGTCCTATCGGTCGATGAAGTAGCTCCAATTGTGGACGAAAAATCACCTTTGGTAGATGGACGAGAAATTCTTCAAGCTTTTTTTGACTTTACCTTGGAGCAAAGACCTGAATTTTTCGCTTTCGGAGAGGACGTGGGAAAAATTGGTGATGTGAATCAGGCTTTCGCTGGACTTCAGGCAAAATATGGTGAAAACCGTGTCACTGATACAGGGATTAGAGAGTGTACTATAATCGGTCAAGGGATCGGAGCAGCATTGAGAGGTCTAAGACCAATAGCTGAGATCCAATATCTGGATTATTTGCTATATGGCTTGCAAATGCTGTCCGATGACTTGGCTTGTTTGCAATATCGGACCAAAGGAGGTCAAAAGGCCCCGCTGATCGTTCGTACTCGGGGCCACAGGCTGGAAGGAGTTTGGCATTCTGGTTCACCCATGGGTATGATTCTTAGTTCCTTGAGGGGAATGGTTATCTGTGTTCCCAGAAATATGACTCAGGCTGCAGGAATGTATGCGACTCTTTTGAAAGCCGACGAACCCGCCTTGGTTATTGAATGTCTGAATGGCTATCGTCTCAAAGAACAGTTGCCGAGTAACCTTGGCGAATTTACTGTACCAATGGGTAAGCCGGAAGTATTACGTGAAGGAAAGGACGTCACCTTGGTGACTTATGGATCCATGTGTCGCATTGTTTTAGATGCTGCTGATGAGCTTGCCGAAATCGGGATAGACTTGGAAGTCATCGATGTTCAAACTCTGCTGCCTTTTGATATTCATGGAATCATCGGTGAATCCATCAAGAAAACCAACCGGGTAATTTTTGCAGATGAGGATGTGCCTGGAGGGGCTTCCGCATTTATGCTGCAGCAGGTGGTGGAAGGTCAGGATATCTTTACCTACCTGGATTCGGAGCCTCAGACCATTTCCGCTCAGCCACACCGCCCAGCTTATTCCTCTGACGGAGATTATTTCTCCAAACCAAGTGTAGAGGATGTAGTAGAAAGAGTTTATGCATTGATGCATGAAACCAATCCAAAGCGTTTTCCGGCGATTTAAATGGATTTAAAATAAAAAAGGGGGCACATCAGTGATGATCTGCCCCCTTTTTTATGCAGTATAATTTACCTCGTGATTTGTCTCAGGGTGACTTCCTGGCTCGACACTTGATTGCTTCGGTTCAACGCTCGGTCTTGAATCTCCACATCCACGCGGATGGTATCATTTCTGAATATCGCTTCCCAACCTGATGAAAGCATTCCATATTTTATATTTCCTTCCACTGATTGGCCCTCTTCTGTGTTCAGTATTCTTGGGAATCTACCATTAAATGTGGTGAAAAAAGGAGGATCCTGCCATCTGAATTCTCTGAAAGTACCACTTCTTTTAATGAAAAACCTTACAAAAATATTGTATTGATTTGGATTAGGTTTTACCCAGATCGTATCCTGAACGATTTGATTGTTGACTATCGGATTGATGACCCAGTCAATCGGGTTGAAGGGAGGTGCTTCAGGGGGCCTTTTGCCATACGTAATCAGATTGCCGGATGCATCACGCTGAAAAGTAAATGAATTAAACGGCGGATTAATATCCGTAGCCGAAAGTCCCAAATCACCTTCTGCGTCTTTAAAATTGATTCCAATGATCAAGGAATCAGGCCCGGCAGTCGGTACATACTCGATTGATTCAAAGGTGATCAGAGGAGTAGAAGGAAAATCATCAGGAGGATTGATACAAGCAGTTGCGCTTGCTAGCAAAAAGATAATTCCTGAATAGTTTTTGAAACGCATAGGACGAAAGTAATTTTACATTCAAAGTAACATCAATTTAACTTCGATTGATGCAAATTATGAAACGATGCAGGATTTTAAAAGTTTTTCAGAAAAGCTCAAGAATTTAACTCCAGATGGATTTGATGATTTGGCGCTGGAACTTTTCCAATTTCAGGCCTCGACCAATCATATTTATTCCGCTTACCTCAAAGCCCGGAAAATCACACCCGCCCACATTCAGAAAGTTTCAGATATTCCATTTCTTCCTATTCAGTTTTTCAAGGATCACGAGGTGATTTCCTACCCTAAATCGCATTATGAAGGATATTTTTCTTCGAGCGGTACTACAGGAATGGTTACTTCCAAGCATTATTATTGGTCAGAGCATTGGTATAGGTTGCATGCACAGGAATTGTTTGAGCGGGAATATGGAAGTTTGAAAAATTATATTGTCTTGGCACTATTGCCCGCATATCTTGAGCGGAAGGGGAGCAGCCTCGTGAGTATGGCAGATCATTTTATCCAAGTATCGGGATCACCTCACTCCGGATTTTACCTCTACAATCAGCAGGAACTTGTTTCTAAGATTAATTTCTTAAACAAGGAAAGTAAGAAAGTGCTTTTGCTCGGTGTGACTTTTGCGCTTTTAGATCTTGCGGATTCAGGTCAAATCATTCAGCCCTCTGCCAATCTGATTGTGATGGAGACAGGGGGGATGAAGGGGAGAAGAAGAGAGATGATCCGGGAGGAGGTTCATGAGCAACTTAAATCTTATTTTCATCAGGAGGCTATCCATTCTGAATATGGTATGACTGAGCTAATGTCCCAATGCTACTCGAAAGGAAACGGAAAATATACGATTCCCTATTCCATGCGCGTTATCCTTCGTGATCCGAATGATCCATTCTCAAAGTCAGCTCGAGCGCAAGGTGGAATCAATGTAATTGACTTGGCCAATTTTCATTCCTGCGCTTTTATAGAAACTCAGGATTTAGGCAAGTTAGATTCAGATGGGATGCTGGAGGTATTGGGGAGATTTGACAACAGTGAAATTCGCGGCTGTAACTTGTTGGTTCAGTAATTGCTATCTTAAAAATAATTAGACATCTTTGAAACGAACAAAATATTAATCATGAAAAAATTAGCCACTGCTGCACTATTAATTGGAATTCTTGCCCTAGGTGCTTGTGCTTCCAGTAAACCATGCCCGGCTTACGCCAAAGCACCAACTTCTCAAAAAGCCAATAGCTAAAAAAAATATGCTGACTTAATAATCAGCATATTTTTTTATATCCTCCAGGCTAATTTCTTGTTCTCCAAGGATTACCAGCCTTTCTACCACGTTTCGAAGTTCCCGAATATTTCCAGTCCAAGGAAATTCCTGGAGTTTTGCCATGGCCGCTTTGGTGATGGATTTTGGACTTGCTCCATTTTCTGCCGCGATATCTTCCAGAAATTTTTCCACCAGAAGCGGTATATCATCTTTTCGATCCTTCAAAGCAGGAACCTGCACCAGAATCACACTTAACCGGTGGTATAGATCCTCTCTAAAACGATTTTCCTCGATTTCTTTTTTGAGATCTTTATTGGTTGCCGCCAGGACACGAACGTCTACTTTGATGTCTTTATCACTGCCTACTCGGTTGATCAGATTTTCTTGAAGTGCCCGCAAAACCTTTGACTGTGCAGAAAGTGACATATCGCCTATTTCATCGAGAAAAAGTGTCCCGCCTTGTGCCTGTTCGAATTTGCCTTGTCTTTGTTTATGTGCTGAGGTAAAAGCCCCCTTTTCATGTCCGAAAAGTTCACTTTCAATCAGTTCTGAAGGAATAGCTGCACAGTTGACTGCCACGAAGGGCTCTGAAGAACGATTGCTTTTTACGTGAATCCAATGTGCCACAAGTTCCTTCCCTGTACCATTGGGTCCTGTAATCAGTACGCGGGCATCGGTTGGAGCGACTTTTTCAATGGTATCTTTCACCCGTTTGATGGCATCTGATTCACCGACCATATCCAGCTTTTTCGAAAGCTTCTTTTTAAGCACCTTGGTTTCATTGACCAAATGCTTCTTGTCCAAGGCATTGCGCACAGTCAAGAGTAGCCTATTCAAATCGGGGGGCTTTGGGATGAAATCAAAGGCCCCTTTTTTAGTTGCTTCGACTGCTGTCTCGATACTGCCGTGTGCGGATATCATGATAAACTGAGGGGAGCGTTCGAGTGATTTTGCCTGCTCCAACACCTCGATTCCGTCCATTTTTGGCATTTTCACGTCACAAAGCACTAAATCAAATTCCTCTTCTTTGATTTTGGCTAAGCCTTCCTCGCCATCCTTTGCTTCTGTGATGATGAATTTTTCGTATTCTAAAATTTCTCTTAATGTAGCTCGAATGACTTTCTCGTCATCGATAATCAGGATTTTTGACATATTTTAAATATAAGGTAAAAAAGTGCAAGTCTGTAAGCCGGGTTCTGTTTTCGCTAATGCGAAATCTTGCCATTTATCTAGTCCCGACTTCACAATCGGGATCCATCGATCTACCCACCTCGGAATCGAATTCCTGAACTGAATCAGGGCCGAATCGCACGAGCAGCGCTTTGCCCGAGGCCTATTTGATCTTTCAACCCATAAGGTTTGCCATGCCTCTGATGTCACCATCAAAGCGGTGGGCTCTTACTCCACCTTTTCACCCTTACCCTTCGACTGGCTCGGGAAAACCCGAAAGTAGGAGGGCGGTATATTTTCTGTGGCACTTTCTGTTAATAGACTGTCTCCGGTCTATTTCCTTCCCGTTAGGAAGTATGGTGCTCTGTGTTGCCCGGACTTTCCTCTCTCCCGATAATAATCAGGACAGCGGCAAGACGACTTGCACGATGCAAAATAAGTAAATTTATGCTAGAACGTTTTTTTAAATTCAGTGGGTTCCACACTCATTTGAGATCAAAAAAAATATTTTAAAAATTTTAAAAACATTTCAATCACATTCAAGTTCTAATTGGGAAAGCTTTAAATAGCTTTTCTTCATAGTGCTGGGTTGAGCCGCTCCTTAATTGGGGCGGTTCTTTTTTATGACCTTGTTTCTTATTTTGAATTAGATTTAAGTTCATCTGAATAGTGATCTTTTTAGCAATCTATCCTTCTGCTTTTGGGAATTGGAACAGGATTTTTTTTATTCAGTATTTCGTTGCTGCTAATTGATAGTTTGATCTTTTTTGAATTCCGGCCGAACTTATTTCTTCTATACTTCATTAATTACCTTTGTCAGATAAAAAGGAAATTTATGATTTTGGTTGGAAATGCAGTCTTGTCGGATGATATCAAGGAAAATTTTTTCGTTTGTGATCTGGAAGCCTGCAAAGGTGCATGCTGTGTAGAAGGAGATGCCGGAGCACCATTGGAAGATGAGGAAACTGAAATCCTGGAAAAAATCTACCCTATTGTCAAGGATTACATCACCGAAGAAGGACGGGCTGCCATTGAATCTCAGGGAACTTGGGTGATCGATAAGGATGGAGATAAAGGAACTCCTACCATTGGAGACAACCGAGAATGTGCTTATGCACTGTATGACGAGCGGGGTATTCTTAAATGTGGAATAGAGCAAGCGTACTTAGCAGGAAAGATTGATTTTAAAAAGCCTATTTCCTGTCATATGTATCCTATTAGAGTAAAAAAATATGACGATTTTGATGCCTTAAATTACGATCGCTGGCATATCTGTGATCCTGCCTGTCAGCTGGGTTCTAGCCTCAAGGTACCAATCTATAAATTCCTGAAGGATGCCCTCATCCGAAAATACGGAGAAGCCTGGTATGATCAGTTAGTCGCAGAGATTGAAGGCTAAATGCGCTATAAGTAAGCTCATCCGGCCGATTCGTAAGCTTTTTTAAGCCAGTGAATTGTTTTTTCATCAAGTTGTTCCAGATCTGAGAGATGAATTTTGTGGCTGCACATGCCGTTGGTCTTCGTGTCTGCTTCAAGAATTCCGGTCGGTTCTTGTCCTTTTAAATTCAGTCCGATTTCAAATCTGGTTTTGGTTGCCGGTATCAGCATTGCGAACTGTTTTTTGCGCTTCACACTTACATAGGTTTTTTTTGGTAGAAATTCGATATCCTCCCCAAAATTTGAAATTTCAGTTTTCAGCTTTTCATAGATTGGCATTAGATGCTCCTTGCCCTTGTACTGCTCCATCAATAGACTCTCTTCATCTGCGGATCCGGCATCAGATTTCAGCGTTTTGTGGGCAACTAGATTTGCAAAGCCATGAGTAAAGCCATAATTGGTCTTTAGGAATTTCAGAATCTCTCCATGTTTTTGCAAATTTTCCTTTTTTACCAGTTTTATCCATTCTTCTAAAGATTTGCCATAATTCTTCTCAAGATTGGCGATCATTGTTTTAGTAGCGTTGTCCATAGTTTTTCTGGTTTTAAATATCAATTTCCACCATCACCGGGAAATGATCAGATGCATTTAATAATTGAGTTCTTAGGCCTTGGATGGCTGGATTGTCTTTTTCGGTGTAAGGATTCCAAACTTTTCCATTGGAACATTTTAGTCCCTGACTTACCAAGATATGGTCTATTAAGACGTTAAACTGGTCTCCGGTGATCCGATCCTTGTATCTGCTTGAATTTGGAGTATAGCCGTAGGAATTGAGCTTAGGCTTTGGAAGTACAGGTTTGAGAATCAATTCGGGATGCCAAGTATCTCCCAAAAGAATCTCAATGGCACTTTTATTGAATTTATTTTCATAAAAGTCCAACTCAAATCCATCGTTTATATCCCCCATTACGATGACTTGTTGGTTTTTTTGAAGATAAAAATCACATCGGTCCCGAATCGACATACATTCAGCAAACAGTTTCAACCGATCCCGGGCTGAAATCTGCTCGAATCTAGCATAGTCCACCATATCAAAGATGCCTTTGGACTTGGTATGCGCTACGATCACCCTGCTGATAAAATGATCTTCAGGTGTCAAAAGACTCAATTCTAAAGGAGGTCGGTAATGCTCGTACTGCTCCTTGATAAGTCGATTGGTGGTATCGACCAGGAAAGGCTCATCAAATCGAGCCCCTTGCGCGGTATGGGGAGTGAATAAGACTTTCAGCTTATCGGATTTGTAGATGGCACAAAGTTCCTGCTGCCCAGCTGAAGGAAAACCATGGATACCCAAGTAATTTTTTTCAGGGAAATAATGATTACACCAATTTTCAAGTTGGGCTGAGGCTGTTTTTATTCCACTCACGAGGGTATTAGGTCCTTCTACTATACCCATGAAATCAGGATCCATTGCATCAATCACGTCAGCAAGCTGTCTGCTGCGAATTCCGTCTTTTCCAGTGGTAGTGGGGCTTCCATCAGGATTGAAGAGCCTACTCATCCACTCCACATTGTAAACAGCAATCTTTAGTTTCATAAAAAATCAAGATTTAAGTCATAGATAAAACTCAATTTAAATAAATGCTTGATTAGTAAAGCTTTAATTTTAGACTTTGATGTAGATCTTTTTTCGGTCCATCCAATATCCAATAAGCCAAATCACAAGCATGTAACTGAGCGCAAAGAGGAAGGATGCGAGTTTCGGACTCAGCCAATTTGAAAACAAGGAGTTATAAATAATTCCTTTGAGGGAAGTATCTCCAACCGGAATCATCGCCAAAACAGTCACTACTACCCCAGAGGCCACATAAAGAATTAATGGATTTTTTCCGAAGATTTCGAAAAAATAGGTCCAGCCTTTCCAATTTCTAATTTCAATAATCCAGATCAAGGCCGCGAGTATGAGTAAATCCCTGCCAACTGTATGAAGTACATACGAACTAGTCCAGATCTTTTTGTTGATGGGAAAACCTATGTTCCACACGTAGCTTGCGAAAATTAAAACCACCGAAGCAATCAAAAGAGTCCGTATAGTTTTGTAAGTATTGCCGAATTTTTGAATAAAAACTCCGACTAGGTAGCCTGCAATGACATTGACAATAGCAGGTAAGGTGCTCAGGATTCCCTCCGGATCAAACGGAATTCCCTCTCCACGATACATACGCTCCGGACCGATCAATTTTAAATCTAGTTTCAAAGCAGCGTTTCCGGTCAGGCTATATGGATCCTGGCTATCTCCAAAAAAGTACATCAGTCCCCAATATCCAAATAGAGCCACCAAGCTAAATATCCATCCCAACCGAATGCCTCCCCAATACAAAATAAGTGCAGCGAATAAATAGGCCAGTGCAATGCGTTGCAATACACCAAAAAGCCTTACCTCATTGAGTTTGATAAAAGTAATCTGGCCTGCCTCAGTAAATTCATAAAAAGGAAAAGCATTTAATAGCCAGCCTATCGCAAAAATTAGAAAAGCTCTTTTAAAGACTTTTTTGTAAAAGGCCCTTGCAGGGATATCAGCAAGTTTTTTTAAGGAAAAGCTCATGGCATTACCCACGACAAAAAGGAAAGTAGGAAATACTAAATCGGTCATGGTAAATCCATGCCAGGAAGCATGAGCAAGGGGAGGGTATAGATTTGACCAACTTCCCGGTGTATTGACTATAATCATGAAGGCGATGGTCATGCCTCTTAGTACATCCAGAGACAAATATCTGGCATTCTCGGGTTTAAATAATGCGGGGCTCATTTAGATAGGTATGGTGGAAGTGCAATCAGAATGACTGTCGAGGTTAAGATAAAATATTATATTGTTATTTTTAAACCAACCACATATTATCCAATTCAAAAAAGACAGATAAAATCAAACTTGGTAAAAAAAGTCAAATAAAGAAATCATTGACTAGCTGAGATCCCAACTTAGTAAGACCGGTTTTGGCGGTACGACCTTTGAAAAACAAATTCCAACCTTATGAAAAATATTCCTGTAGAATCCCTTAAAGTCACCAGTCCCATTTCATTGAAGGACATTCCCACTTTCATTGACTTGGAATGCTCTGAAAATAGAAAGGATAAAGAACTAAATAAGCTGAGGGAGGAGCTAAGCGAGCGGCAGGACATCATGTATGCGCACAATAAATACAGCGTATTGATTTGCCTTCAAGGCATCGATACAGCTGGAAAAGATAGCTTGATCCGTGAGGTTTTTAAAGAGTTCAATCCCAGAGGTGTAGTTGTCCATAGTTTCAAAGTTCCTTCAGAAAAGGAACTGGAGCATGATTATCTCTGGAGACATTACCTCGCCCTTCCGGAGCGGGGAAAGTATGCGGTTTTTAATCGGACACATTATGAAAATCTCATTGTTACTCGGGTACATCCACATTATATTTTGGGAGAAAATATTCCGGGTATTCACTCATTGGATGATATCGACGAGGATTTTTGGAAAAACAGATTTGAACAGGTCAATAATTTTGAAAAGCATATTAGCCAAAATGGAACAATCATCTTGAAGTTTTTTCTTCATCTAAGTAAAAAGGAACAGGAAAAAAGATTGTTGAGAAGATTGGAGGAAGAGAAGCACAATTGGAAATTTTCTCCGGGAGATCTAAAAGAAAGAGGACACTGGGATGACTATCAAGCTTGTTATGAAGAGGTGTTTAACCGGACTTCCCAACCTCACGCGCCTTGGTATATCATTCCAGCAGACAACAAGGAAACAGCCCGGGTTTTGGTGGCAAAAACCATCCTGGAGGAAATAAAAAGGTACCCTGATATTTCTTATCCCGAATTGGATGAAGAGATTAAAAGCAACATCGAAAAGTATAAAGCTCAATTAAAAGGCGGTGAATAGTCTTGTTTTGCAATAAAAATTGTATTTTTCTTAGGTAAAATTCAAAATTCTTGAATTTACTTTTTGCAAATTTTTGAACCAAATCTATTTCATATGAAAAACTTACTGATTCTTTTTCTCTCATTTTTTCTTTTTGGACAGGTTGAGGCCCAAAAGAGATATGTGGTAAAACTCAAGGAGCGGCCTCTCGCCGAGACCAGAACAGAGACTGGTGACCGGGATCAAAACAGTGCAAATCAGAGTAACAGCAGAAATGCCAAATTGAACAAAGTGAGGTCGGTCGCCCAAGGTAAAGGGGTTCAAAATATCCTTTCAACATTTGCCGATGCAGAGGTGGGTTTTGTGGCTGAATTGACAGAAGCTCAGCGACAGGCTTTAGTAACTGATAATGAAGTGGAGTCTGTTCAGGAGGATTTCAGAATGCAAAGTAGACCCAGGATGCAGAGTCGTCCTCGTATGCAAAGCAGGCCAAGAATGCAGGTAGAATATGGCTACGATATCGATTTGGGTACCAATTGTGCGATTGATCAAGCCGGTGGTCCGGTTAAAATCAATGGAAGTGTAAAGCGCTCCATTTGGGTGGTTGATTCCGGGATAGAAGGATCTCATAAAGACTTAAAGGTGGATCGGAAATACAGTAAGTCATTTATAAATGGCAATCCACTTTCGGATGGAGCTGGACACGGAACGCATGTAGCCGGAATCGCTGCCGGAAATGGTAAGGGAAACAGCAGTGAATTCAGGATGAGCGGTGTTGCAGCCGGTGCTAATTTGATTTCTTTACAAGTCCTGGATGCCAACGGGGAAGGATACTGGTCTGGTATTATCGCTGCCTTGGATCAGGTAAGCCAGTTTGGTATCAGAGGAGATGTCGTCATGATGAGTCTGGGAAGCTATAATATCTCCAACTGCCAAGACTCCAATCCACAACTCAAAGAAGCCATCAATAATGTGGCAGCGCTAGGTATCTACATCGTCATGTCTGCAGGAAATGATGAGGGAGATGCTATGCTTAACCTACCTGGATGTATATCAGGTCCCAATATATTTACAGTTGGTTCATTAGATTCAAGCTGTGCAGATGGGATCATCGGTTGCTCAGAATTCTCAAATTTTGGATC
>CAZFSC010000011.1:0-44259 GCA_964521585.1 uncultured Limnohabitans sp. | reverse complement strand
CGGGAATTTCTCCCTTTTTTACCTTTTCCTTCAAAGCCAAATGCGATTCATGACCCAGCATACTCCTGATGCGTAGAACACCGTTGGCGAGGTAAAGCCAGAGCGTCTCTTCCTGGAGCTGAGTATTTTCATTTTGAGCTACAGGTAGATGGGCGTGCATTTCTGCCAAACCAGGAAAAACGTAAGCACCTTTACCGTCGGTAATATTCATCCCCACCCCATTATTTGGAAGTTTATTCATGGGCATCACCTGCATGATCATCCCATCTTTGAGAATCAAAAAACGGTCTTGAAGAATTTTACCGGATTCCACATCGACTACATGCACATTTCCCAAGACCATTTCTTGGGCAAATACCGGATGAAATCCGATCATCAGAAAGAATGCTATCTTTCCGATCCAAACGAATAGCCTTTTTTTCATTTGTTTAAAATTTGATTTTGAATGGTCACATGGAATCTCGCATTTCGAATAATTCCCCAGTGTGTGCCACTGGTGATTTGCTCGATTTCATCTTTTTATAATCTGAGATTTGAAAGACCGCTCGAATCTCGCCTTGTCGATAATCACGAAAGTACCCGGACGAACACATCACGCTCTTTTCCATAAATTTTTTAATCACCCTTAGCCATAGGCTTGCTTCATAAATTCATTCAGATTCAACCTTGAGAAAACCCAAGGCCGCTTCAAGCATTTTTTTGGGAGACTGATCTATACTTAAATGTAAACCGTACTCAGGCTTCTCCCAAGTCTCAAACTGAGAATCAAGCATACTCGCCTTCATATAGTGATTCTTGCGGGCAAGCATCCTGCCCCAGATAAGATCCCTACTGCCTATGAGATGAATCCACTTAACCTCCGAATTGACCTGAAGGATCTGCCGATAAGATTCCTTCAAAGCTGAACAGCCCAAAACCGCTCCATTCCCGGATTCTGATTTTCTCAGCAAATCCGCAAGGGCATGCAACCAAGGAGCCCGATCAGCATCATTCAGAGGAATCCCCTTACTCATTTTTGCAATATTTTCAGCAGGATGAAATTCATCTGCATCGTAAAATGGCAAATTCAAATGTGCGGCCAGCGCAGTTCCCAAAGTGGTTTTACCCGTACCTGAAACCCCGGTGATAATAATAATCATGAGGGAATTTAGGAAAATAATGGTTTAAAAACTGAGTAAAATCCAAAGACGGTTAAGTGACATGATACTATATAGAAATTTTCCGCCGATACAGGCTGTCAAGAAGCTTCAGATTTTGGTAAGTGAAAAATTTTCTCCGCCCATATGAGAATACTTTTATAAATTTTTTATAAAAGTATGTTTTATTAAAAAACTTTTTTAATTTTGATCTAGTTTAAAACCAAGTGAGAAAATTGAAATTAATCAGAATTTAATTTTAAATATTTTCGTAAAACATTATTCTAAAGAATGCAGAAATCGATTTCCTTGACTATTTTATTTGGAAATTTAATCAGGACATAACATTTCATAAACGAAAAACCTTTCTAAACCTTTATGCTAAATAAGTATCCACTTTCAGAAGTAGAAAAGAGTTTCCTCAAGGAGTCGGGCGTAGAAAAAATCACCACGCTCATCCCTTATTTGCAGGTAGACAACTTTCCCAAGCTGGGATTGCTGACGGCCTGTCGGTTTTTGGAATGGGCTGCAGCCAATCCTGAGGGAGTCATCAGTCTACCAACTGGTAAAACCCCTGAATTTTTTATCAAATGGACGCAATTTCTCCTTGAAAATTGGGACAATAAAAAAGGAAAGGAAATCCGGGAAAAGTATGGTCTTGCCAATACCAAAAAGCCTCAGTTAAAAGATCTGACCTTTGTACAGATTGATGAGTTCTATCCGATATCTTCTGCCCAAAAAAACAGTTTCTACGATTACGTCAACAAATTTTACATTGAAGGATTCGGACTTTCCAAAGAAAAAGCCATTCTTATCAATTCTGACGAAATTCCCTTGGCGGATGGACTGCATTTCAGCAAGGTTTTTCCAGATTTAAAAGTGGATCTCTCACTTCGATTCAGAGAACCGATCAATGAACTCGAAAAACTCCAACAGCGCTCCATTTATCTCATTGATCAATGGTGCGGAGATTATGAACAGCGGATAAGGGATGCCGGAGGAATTGGCTTTTTCCTGGGTGGAATAGGACCAGACGGTCACATTGCCTTTAATACCCGTGGATCACATATCTTTTCCGTCACCAGGCTGACTGAAACCAACTTTGAGACCCAGGCTGTGGCGGCAGGTGATCTGGGAGGAATCGAAGTCTCAGCTAACCGACTGGTTATCACTATTGGTCTCCAGACCATCGTCTATAATCCCGATGCTGTGGGGATCATCATAGCCGCCGGTGAAGCAAAAGCCGGGATTGTGAAGAATTCATTGGAGACCGAACTCACCAATATCTATCCTGCTACGGTCCTTCAGAAATTAAAGAATGGCCGATTCTATCTAACCAAAGGCGCAGGGGTAAAACTGACGGACTCTGTAGATGCTTACTACAAAAAAGGTGAATGGACTTGGGAAAAAACCGAGCGGGCAGTCATCGAACTATGCAAAAAACTGGGGAAATACGGCCATCGATTGAAGCTTTCAGATTTGAAAGCAGATGCTTATACCTCCCTCATTCCAGATCTTTCAGAAGATACCGTGAACCAGGTAATGCAAAGCATCGAGAAAAAATTAGCAAAAGGACTTGAACAGGAGACCGATGAAGTTCTGCTACACACCGGGCCACATCATGATGATATTTCACTTGGTATTCTACCACATATCACGAATCAGCTCCATGAACCAAGCAATGAGGCTCATTTCTCTGTTTTGACTTCCGGATTTACAGCAGTGACCAACACCTTTGTGATTGACACCCTCCTGTTTACGAAAAGACTCCTCGATGAAGGGAAGATTCAAATGGTTCATTACGAGGATTTTTTCCAGATCGGATACAGCCTGAAAACTGATAAAGATGTCTATCATTTCCTGACCAATGTGGCTTCCGAGGATGCCTACGAGCGCCAAAGGGGGCTTTGTCATCGTGTGGTCAGAGCTTTGGTGATTATTTATAACATCAAGGACAAGAATCAACTCCGGGAAACAATCAATGAGGTCATTAGCATCCTTAAAAACAGCTATCATGGAGAGAAAAACCCCTCCAAAATTCAGAAGTTAAAAGGAATGATCCGTGAGTTTGAGGAAGAACTGGTATGGGCACATTTCGGGGTGCAGGTTAAAAACGTCCATCACCTAAGACTTGGATTCTACACCGGGGACATTTTCACCGAACAGCCGGACAAGACCCGGGATGTCGAGCCGATCGTGGACATGTTTCGAAAAATAAATCCCACAAAAATAAGCTTGACGCTTGATCCGGAAGGAAGCGGACCGGATACCCATTACAAGGTATTACAAGCCACTGCAGCTGCAGTGAAAAAATGGGGTGAGGAGAAGGACATCAGTAAACTGCGGATCATCGGCTACCGAAATGTATGGTTTAAGTTTGAACCGCATGAGGTCAACGTCATTGTGCCGGTCTCTCTGGGTGACATGTCTGTGATGGAGGATTCATTTGCCAATTGCTATCTGAGCCAGGTGAACGCTTCCTTTCCTAGCTATAGCCACAATGGCAAATTCAGTACTGTGGCAAAGCGGATCTGGGTAGATCAGTTAGACACTATTCAGCTTTTGCTGGGCAAAAATTACTTCTACCTTCATGATCGGGCCAAAGTGAGGTCCAGTCACGGTCTGATTTTCTTCCGGGATATGAATGTCGAGGAATTTTTGGCTACTGCAAGAGAACTGGAAAAATCCATAGAAGGAATGATTTGACCAATTTCTATATCAACTCAAACCTAAGCTATTGGAAAGGAACCACGTCGGTGGCACCTTTCTGATATTTCAATTAACCTATCAACCCAAAGTTTAATAAATGGAAAAGGCCATTTTAGGATTGGATATCGGGGGCACTGGCATTAAAGGAGGCGTATTAATCAAAGGACATCTTCATGATATCAGGTCTATTTCTACACCTGCCCAGGGTACTAAGGAATTTATTTTAGAAACTATAGCTCAATTCATTGACTCTTATGACTCCCACGATGTCGCAGGGATTGGGATTGGGATACCGGGTTTGGTCAATGTGGAGGAAGGGATTGTCTTGGGTCTTTCCAATATTCCGGCCTTTCAGCATGTAGAGCTAAAAAAATTCCTCAGTTCCCGTTTCGATAAACCAATTTTCATCAATAACGATGCAAACTGTTTTGCATTAGGGGTTCATAAGTTTGGAATCGGAAGGAAATTCAAAAATCTAGTAGGCATCACGCTTGGTACAGGAGTGGGTGCGGGGATTGTGATCAACGGCCATCTTTACAGTGGTGTCAATTCAGCGGCAGGCGAATGGTGCAGTGCCCCCTATTTAAATCATAACTTTGAACACTATTGCAGCGGAAAGTTTTTTACCAACTACTATCAGTCCAAGCCTAAAGCCCTTGCCAAACTAGCCGCTTCAGGTGATGAGATGGCGCTGAAAGCATTTGAAGAATATGGTCATCACCTTGGTGAGCTGATCAAACATATCATGTATGCACTAGCCCCTGAGGCAATTATCCTAGGGGGATCAATCCGAAAAACTTATCCCTTTTTTAAAGAGTCTCTTTATAAGTCTCTTTCTAATTTTGGATATGCCACAGTCTTGGATCGTCTGGAGATTTTGCTTTCTGAACTGGACGAGACAGCCATTCATGGTGCAGTCGCTTTGGTTGAATTGCAACCTGAACCTATTTCGAACTAATTTATTGAGTTGGTTTAGTTTTCTAAAAATGCGGGTCGAATCAGGTCCGCTTTTTTTTTATGGAAATACCTTTTCGAAAAAGGATGATTTGAATCGGAATTCAATTTATTCTAATTTCAATTCAACAAATCCAAAACATGCCGAATCACCTGCTTAAAGTTGCCTTAGCTCAAATTGCCCCAATTTGGCTCAACAAATCCCAGACTTTGGAAAAAGTTAAAGATACCATCTCAGATGCAGCGCGCCTTGGAGCTGAATTGCTGATTTTTGGAGAGGGACTGATTCCAGGTTATCCATGGTGGCTTTCCATTACTCATGCCAGCGCTTGGGATGAAAAGAGGCAAAAAGAAATTTTTGCTCATTATTCCCGAAATGCCATCCAACTTGAAAAAGAGGAGCTTAAAGAGATTCAATCCTTGGCAGCAGAAAATCAGCTTTCTATCTATTTAGGGATAATTGAGCGACCGCTCGATCGGGGTGGCCAAAGTCTTTATTGCTCATTGGTATACATTAACTCATTGGGAGAAATCGCATCAGTACACCGAAAATTACAACCTACTTATGACGAGCGATTGGTCTGGGCAGCTGGAGATGGGAATGGGCTGCAAGTTCATCCTTTAAAAGAATTTACTGTCGGAGGTCTGAATTGCTGGGAAAATTGGATGCCTTTGGCACGAACCGCCCTATATGGACAGGGTGAAAACCTCCATATCGCGGTATGGCCTGGAGCGGTACGTAACACCGAAAATATCACCAGAATGATCGCTCAGGAAAGCCGTTCTTTTGTGATTTCAGTATCTAGCCTAATGCGAAAATCAGACTTCCCCACTGATACGCCACACTTGGATTTAATACTCCAAAATTGCCCTGACGTACTGGCCAATGGAGGCAGTTGTATTGCCGGTCCGGATGGAAAATGGATCTTGGAACCGGTAGCAGATCGGGAGGGTCTTTTGATTGAAACCCTGGATTTCAACCGTGTCCTCGAGGAACGCCAAAATTTTGACCCAGTAGGACATTATTCCAGACCTGATGTGTTGCGATTGGAGGTCAATCGAGAGAGGCAATGTGCTGTCAAATATCAGTGAGCAACCTTCTGACATAAGCATACTTATCCCGGATATACCCAAATAAGAAAATCTTCAATTGTTTCGGATAGGGCAGGTCTCAAAGACCCTGAAGGAAAATTGCCATTCGAAAATCTCTTTACACCATCCCTCTTCCGGATTCTTTCAATTCGATATCTGTCAATTCTTGTACCTTCACAGGCTTTCCGGTCTCAATACTATTTCGGGCAGCAATTCCTACCAAAATAGACATGGCTCCATCCCGGCTTCCGGCAGATTGCCTCCAGGGATCCGCCATATCCGGATCTTTGAAAAGTTTATCTTTCAGCCTGGTATCACCCCCTCCATGGCCTCCACCACCATGTGGGATAATGATTACTTCGCGCTCTCCGAAATTTTTGGTGAGGTGGATCTCATCCTCCTCCTTCTCTTCCCAAGGTTGACGCTCTTTGATCCAAGCTTCAAGTCTTCCTTCCGTGCCATTAAAAGCAATCCGATATCCCTCATAAGGCGAATAAGTCGTCAGGGAGTAACTGACCTGTACGTCATTTTTATATTTGATCTGTACCGCCATCTTGTCGTAGATGTTGATATCCTCACGGAATACACATCCATCCCGGTAATAGCCATCATACCGCTCATTTTCGACATACAATTTCATCAGATGTTCGCTTCGGGTGATATCCCAGTGAAAATCACATTTAGAAGCATGGACACAATCCCTGCAGGTAGTGCCCCGGAATGGTCCATTTTTTCCGTAAAATTCCAATTTACCATACGCAAAAACCTCTTCCGGATCGGAATCAATCCACCAGTTCAACAGATCAAAATGATGGGTAGATTTATGCACAAGCAGAGTTCCTCCCTTTTCCTTATACCCATGCCATCTGCGAAAGTAATCCGCACCATGTGAAGTATCCAGATACCAATGGAAATCCACAGAAGTCAAGTCACCTATCGCTCCTGCCCGGAGTAATTCATAAAGTTTTTGCCGATGTGGGGAATAACGGTAATTGAAGGTGACTATGAGTTTTTTGCCAGATTGTCTTTCGGCATCAAGAATTGCCTGACACTTAAATTCATCTGTGGTCATCGGCTTTTCAGAGATCACATTGATCCCTGCTTTCAATCCTTTGATGATAAATTCATGGTGGGTAGAATCCATGGTGGTGACGATCAGAACATCCGGCTTGGTCTTGGCCAGCATCTCATCCGCATCGGAAAAAAGCGGGCAATCCGCTCCGATGAATTCTTTTCCGTAGCGCAATCTCCCTTCATTTTTATCACTCAGACCCACAAATTCAATCTGATCTTTGTACACCCGCATCACATCCCTCCCAAACATGGAGCAACCTCTAACTCCCGTACCTACCAAAGCCAACTTCATTTTTTGATCCGGTTTGTTCCATATACTGAGAGCCTCAGCGATCGGATGAACGAAAAAAGAACCTGCCAGAAGAGAGCCTCCTTTGGCAATAAAGTCACGACGGGAATTGAGCTGATTCTTATCCATGCAATTGCGGGTTATAGTTTTGTGAGAATTAAGATAGAGAATTCTAATTTTTATTTTGAATGAGTTTACGGAATCGATTTTTCTTTGGGATAAATGGCATTAAAATGACCATTGCCAATGATTTGGACTATTTTTGATATTCTGAATAAAAAGCATGGAACGCAGAATTTCTTTCTCCGGACTTTTCCGCATCAGCAGACCGATCAACTTGATGTTGGTTGGGTTTGCGCAGCTGATGGCTGCTTACTTTTTGGTGGAAACTGATCCGATGGGGCTTCCTGTATTTCAGGATTATAATCTCTATTTACTGGTCTTTTCAACCCTGATCATCACCGCAGCTGGTTACATGATCAATGACTACTACGACGTCAAAATTGATTACGTCAACCGCCCCCATGAGGTCGTGGTAGGAAAAGGAATCAATCGGCGAATGGTGCTATTTCTACACACCTTTCTCAATTTCACCGGGGTCGGAATAGGATTTTTGATTGCCCCCAGGATTGGGATAGTCAATTTTATTGCTGCATTCCTGCTCTGGTTATACAGCAATCGACTTAAGCGGGAGCCATTTATCGGTAATCTTACAGTTGCATTTTTGACTGCGTTATCCGTTTATCTGGTGGCTTTTTATTATCAGAAAGCGGAGCTTTTGGTCCTGACCTATGCGATTTTTGCATTCTTTCTCAATCTGATCCGGGAAATCATCAAGGACATTGAAGATCGCCCTGGTGACCGTAAGCACGGCTGCAGGACTTTGCCGATTGTGATTGGATTCCGAAAAACTAAAAACCTGATCTTTCTGATTGCCATCTGCTTTGTTTCGGCTATTACCATAATCACTTTTGAAATCAACAAACCACAACTATTCTATTACTTTGGCGGCTTGGGGATCTTTTTTCTTTTTTTCATGTACCGGATTTATCAGGCAGACCGCAAAGATCATTTCTCGAGACTCAGCCTTTATGCCAAAATTCTAATGTTGGTAGGAACAATGAGTATGGGTCTGCTGTGAATTGACCCGAAACACTGAATATGAAATATCAATATTTCATATTTACAAGGCCCAGATTCAATATTTCTTTCATTATCCCCAGTATTTCTTTTTGAAATTCGGACGAATAGGCATGATGACCTCGGATCATTTTCTCTAAAAAATCCAGCTCCAAATTCCAAATTGAAACACTGGAAGGATCAAAATCCAAAGAATCCTCAAGTGTATAAAATTTGGCAAATCACTTTCCATAAGGGGCAAAAAAAACTAACAACAAGCCAGAAGTGCTCATAAATTTCGTAATTCGTAGATCTGAATTCAAAAATTACAAGAATGAGTACTTCTAAACTTCTTGTCATTAAAATCGGATCCAATGTTCTCACAAGGGATGATGGGTATCCCGATTTGGACCGTATGGAAAAGCTGGTTTTACAGGTCTGCCGGATGATGAATGCCGGAAAAAAAGTCGCACTGGTCAGTTCCGGAGCTGTGGCTTTTGGTCGCCAGGCCATTCCCCTGCCAAAAAAACTCAATGCGGTGTTCCAAAAACAAATTTGGGCATCGACAGGCCAAATCCGACTTATCCATGAATACCAACAACGATTTGAAAAACAGGGAATCCAGATTGCCCAAATCCTGGTCACCAAGGAAGACTTTAGGGATAGGAAGCATTTTTTGAATATGAAAAACTGTGTGCAGGCGCTTTTGGCACAAGGGATCCTTCCGATAATCAATGAAAATGACACAGTCACGATCACTGAGCTGATGTTTACCGACAACGATGAACTGGCTGGTCTGACTGCAGCCATGATCAATGCGGACTCACTCCTGCTTCTCACTAATGTTGATGGAATTTATACCGGAAACCCCGCAGATCCTGAGTCCAAACTTATCCCTAAAGTTGAAGCAGCGATGCCCGAAGTCGCCAGCTATATCTCTGCGTCAAAATCTGCTTTTGGACGGGGCGGCATGCTGACCAAATACGCCATGGCCAAAAAATCGGCAGATCTTGGAATTCAGGTATATATCGCCAATGGAAAGAAAGACGGGATTTTAGATGATTTTCGAGAGGGAAAAATGGTTTGTACGCATTTCGAAGCTAAGAAATCTACACCAAGCACCAAAAAATGGCTTGCCCACGGCTCCTCCTACCACAAGGGAGAACTGATGATCAATGAAGGGGCCAGAGCCTCACTCAGCTCCAGTGTAATCCGAAGTGTGCTCCCGGTAGGGATTTCAAAGCTTGAGGGAGAGTTTTCGAAGGGAGATATCCTGCTGATCAAAGACGAGCAGGGTAATAAGATCGGACTGGGCCGGGCGGAATACAATTCCAAACTTGCCGGAGAGCGACTAGGGCAGAAAAACCAAAAACCATTGATTCACTATAATTACCTTTATCTATTTGAGAATGAATAGTTATCAGTCTGTTTTTTCGAAAGTCAAACAAGCCAGCCGTCTTCTGATCGGAATCTCTGATCAGAAGGTGAATCAAATTTTGATGGACTTAGTCAAACTCACTCGGGAATCAGTTGATTTTCTGATTGCCGAAAACCGAAAAGACCTTGATCAAATGGATACCGGAAATCCAATGTATGATCGACTTTTACTTTCCGAGGATCGAATCAAGCAAATAGCTAATGAAATGATTCAGGTCTGTCAGCTCTCCAGCCCATTGCATGAGGTGTTGGAAAACAGAGTTCTGGAAAATGGACTTTCTCTGGAAAAAGTAAGCGTGCCGCTAGGAGTCATCGGCGTCATCTATGAAGCACGACCAAATGTAACATTTGATGTTTTTTCACTCGCCTTAAAATCCGGCAATGGACTGGTTTTGAAAGGAGGATCAGACGCCAGGCACTCCAATCTTGCTATTCTCAAATTGATTCATCAGATTTTGGAAAATCATGGAGTCCCAACTGAAGCTTTCCATTTGCTACCTCCGGAGCGGGAATCGACGAAAGCATTGTTAGAGGCAGTCGGTCTGGTAGATGTCATCATCCCCAGAGGCTCACAAGGCTTGATCAATTATGTAAGAGAAAACGCGAAAGTGCCCGTCATTGAAACAGGGGCAGGAATTGTTCATACCTATGTGGATGAATCGGCGGATTTGGAAAAAGCCAAAGCAATCATCTTCAACTCAAAGACTCGACGGCCGAGTGTGTGCAATTCCTTGGATTGCCTGATCGTTCATACCAGTCAGTTGAAAAATCTAGCTGGATTGATTAATCCGCTTTTGTCAAAAGGAGTCGAGATCTTTGCAGATGAGTTTGCACTGGAGGTATTGCCTTCAGATGATTTGATTCGTCCCGCAGAGGCACATCACTTCGGGACTGAGTTTCTAAGCTTGAAAATAGCCGTGAAAACAGTTGACAACTTAGATAAAGCACTCGACCATATCGCACGATATTCTTCCAGGCATTCCGAATGTATTGTGTCAGAGAATCCAGAGAATATTGATCGATTCCTGCTCGAAGTAGATGCTGCTGCAGTATATGCCAATTCTTCGACCGCGTTCACTGATGGAAATCAATTTGGCCTTGGCGCGGAAATCGGCATTAGTACGCAGAAACTTCATGCCCGTGGACCAATGGGATTGAAGGAGTTGTGCAGCTATAAATGGATCATCCGTGGAAATGGGCAAATCAGGAATTAGGGAGTTTCTAACCAGTGAAATCATATCCTAAGCAAAGCTCAAATCACTTGCGAATCTTAAAAAATGACATGAGTGCTGTAGATTAGTGACTTTGGTAGTTCAAATTCATCATTCAAGTTCTATTTTTACACCCCATCCAATCTTCATATTTTGAAACGTCTCGCTATTCTCGCTTCCGGCAGTGGCTCCAATGCCGAAAAAATCATGGAATTCTTCAAAGCTTCCAACAAAGGAGAAGTAGCTTTGATCGCATCCAATAAAGCAGATGCTTTCGTCCTGGAGCGGGCGAAGAAATTTGAGGTTCCTACTTTTACATTTTCCAGAAAAGACCTAGAAGAGGGCAAGCTTTTGGAAAAACTTCAAGAAGAGAAGATCGATTGGGTGATTTTAGCAGGGTTTTTATTGAAGATTCCTGTCGAGCTGATCCGTGCTTTTCCAGATCGTATAATTAATATCCATCCTGCATTGCTGCCAAAATACGGTGGGAAAGGAATGTATGGCATGCATGTACATGAGGCCGTTAAGGCAGCTGGTGACACCGAAACAGGTATCACGATTCATTTGGTCAATGAAAATTATGACGAGGGTAAGATTATTTTTCAGACAGCCGTACCTCTTACAGCAACAGATACTCCTGAAACTATCGCTACTAAAATCCATGCGCTGGAGCATCGGTATTTCCCGGAAGTGATAGAGAGTTTGATTTAAGGATGGAATTTGGATAATTAATGCAAACCCAATAGCCGTAAAACAACCACGAGCTGAGCAGTATGATAAGCGTTATGCTCGATTACTAGCAGAATTTCACGCATCAGCGTTTTATTATCGCTGTGTTTGACAGGTTTCAACAACATATTCCTAGGATCTTTTACAAAATTCACCAACTGTTCCCGCTCTTTGAAAAAGGAGTTTTTGAGTGATTCCCAATCCTCTTTTGAGTCTGGCTTTTGACATGAAGGCCAATAATCTCCAGGCCAATCCGGATTTGAATAGGAATCTGCTGTGCAATAGTCCAATATATCTTTTTGCGCAAACCGAATGTGATAAAAGAGCTCATAAAAGGAATAAGGAAGTCCATGTGGTCTTTCTCCCAATTTATCGTACTTGATTTCTTCCAGAAAATCCGAAACAGTCGAGAAAGCTTCTCCGCCTTCCAGATGTCTTGCCAAAAGTTCGCGTATGGTTTTTTCCTGGTCCATCGTGTTTTTTAGGTTTAGATTATGAGAGCTGCTTACTATTTAAAAAAATCGACTTCATCCTCTATAAAGATACCATTTCGTCAGTTTTTTTCGGTTCGCTAAATCAAAAAGGAGCTAATTCGAGCAGTATGTCTTTATTTAATTCAACTCTATTTCTTACCTCTGTCGAATCGATCAAGGTTGAAGCCAGCTATTTGCGGTCCTTAATTACATCGCGTGAAGATTTGCTTTAATACAGCTACTGTTTTTTAATTCCTTTTGATTGACTCTAAAAAAGTCAGGAAAACAATTTATCAAACCGCTTTCCTCTGTCAGGTCACTTTCTTGACACTTCAAAGAATCCGATATTCACTGCCCTTTACCTTATTTTCCCTACCTTTGCACCTTCCTAGAATCTCACACCAACCCATTCGAAAAATGACCATCAAAAAAATACAATCAGCCTTAATTTCAGTCTTTTACAAAGATAATCTTGAACCTATTATTGCTCTTTTGAAAAAACACGGAGTGAAAATCTATTCCACAGGTGGCACTCAGAAATTCATCGAAGAACAGGGAGCTGAAGTGATCCCGGTAGAGGATTTAACCTCCTACCCTTCCATCTTTGGAGGAAGAGTAAAGACGCTCCACCCGAAAGTATTTGGTGGAATTTTGTACAGAAGAGAAAATGAAGGTGATCTAGCCCAGGCTTCTGAATTTGAGATTCCAGCAATAGATTTGGTGATTGTGGATCTATACCCTTTTGAAGAGACGGTAGCTTCCGGTGCTTCAGAAGCTGACATTATCGAAAAAATCGATATCGGAGGAATTTCATTGATTCGTGCCGCAGCTAAGAACTTCAAAGATGTAACCATTATCGCCTCTAAAAATCAGTATGCTGAGCTGGAAGCAAAATTGACTGATCAAGACGGTGGAACTACTTTGGAAGATAGAAGATACTTTGCAGCTCAGGCATTTCAGGTTTCTTCACATTACGACACTCATATTTTCAATTATTTCAATCAGGAAGAAAATATTCCGGCATTGAAAGTTTCCGAGACCAAAGCAAAGGCATTACGATATGGTGAAAACCCGCATCAATCCGCCCATTTCTACGGAGACATGGAAGCACTTTTTGATCAACTTAACGGGAAAGAACTCTCTTACAATAATCTGGTGGATGTAGACGCCGCGGTAAATTTGATTGCTGAGTTTGAAGGTGAAACAGCCTTTGCTATCCTGAAGCATACTAACGCCTGCGGTGTAGCACTTGCCTCCACTGTGAAAGAAGCCTATCAAAAAGCTTTTGAAGCCGATACCACCTCTGCTTTTGGAGGGGTTTTGGTCACTAACCAAAAAGTGGATAAAGCTGCTGCTGAAGAAATGCACAGCCTTTTCTTCGAAGTATTGATTGCCCCTGAATTCACGGAGGAAGCACTGGAGATTTTGAAAGGTAAAAAGAACCGGATTTTACTTCGTCAAAAAATGGCTTTGCCTGGAACAAAAATGATGAAGACCCTTTTGAACGGGGTCATCGAACAGGACAAAGATCTGGCAACCGAAACGAAAGCCGATTTCACCGTTGCTACCAAAAAAGCACCTTCCGAAGCCGAAAAGGATGCTTTGGTTTTTGCGGCCAAAATCTGCAAGCATACCAAGTCCAACACTATCATCCTCTCCAATTCCAACCAGCTTTTTTCCAGTGGGGTAGGTCAAACCTCAAGGGTAGATGCTTTGCGACAAGCCATTGAGAAAGCAAAATCTTTTGGTTTTGATCTAAATGGTGCTGTCATGGCATCTGATGCATTCTTCCCCTTCCCGGATTGTGTGGAAATCGCCCATGAGGCCGGTATCACTGCAGTAGTTCAGCCAGGCGGATCCATCAAAGATCAGGATAGCATCGATTATTGCGATGCTCACGGGATGAGCATGGTCATGACAGGAGTGAGACATTTTAAGCATTAAGCCACTTTCAAACTCTAAGCAACAAGACCTTTGATCTTTTGAAATCAAAGGTCTTTTTTTGTAAATAGGCCTACTATCAAAATTGATTCAAAAGAAGAGTACTCTACTGGAAAAACACCGGTTGATATTGACAATTTACCCAACAAATCCTCATTTTACTCCTTTGTCCTAAACTTAAAACCACCTCAAGTGAAAGCTGTTTTCAATTCAAAATCAAACTAAAGGAGGCTATTTCGTAATTCGAATTTTGTACTTTTGAAGACTTATGAAGTCCCATCAACTTAGATTATACAACACCCTATCCCGCCAAAAGGAAGATTTTCAAGCCATTAACCCACCTTTTGTAGGGCTATATGTCTGTGGGCCAACTGTCTACGGCGATGCTCATTTGGGGCATGCGAGACCTGCCATCACCTTTGACACTGTCAACCGATACCTCTCCCATCTAGGCTACCGGGTACGCTATGTCCGTAATATTACAGACGTAGGACACCTGCAGGGCGATGCAGATGAAGGGGAAGATAAAATCGCCAAAAAGGCCAAACTGGAACAACTTGAGCCAATGGAGATTGCACAGCAGTACACCGATTCTTACCATCGGGATATGGCAGCTCTAAATACTTGGAAACCTAATATCGAGCCCAGAGCTACGGGACATATCCCAGAGCAAATCGCCCTCGTCGAAGCCATCCTTAAAGAAGGATTGGCCTATGAAGTCAATGGATCAGTTTATTTTGATGTCTTGAAATACAATGAACAGACTGCTTATGGACGACTTTCAGGCCGTGTTTTAGAGGAATTGATGAGCGGAAGCAGGGATTTGGACGGACAATCTGAGAAAAGGAATCCGGTAGATTTTGCCCTATGGAAAAATGCCTCACCGGAGCACCTGATGAAATGGAGTTCTCCTTGGGGAATGGGATTTCCAGGCTGGCATCTGGAATGCACGGCAATGAGTTCGAAATATCTAGGGTCTCAGTTTGATATTCACGGCGGAGGAATGGACCTGATGTTTCCCCATCATGAATGTGAAATAGCGCAGGGAAATGCCTGTAATCACAAGGATCCAGTAAACTATTGGATGCATAACAACATGATCACCATCAACGGCCAAAAAATGGGGAAATCCCTCGGGAATTTCATCACTCTCCAAGAGCTTTTCAACGGGGATCATCAGCTATTGGAACAGGCTTATAGTCCGATGACGATTCGGTATTTCATCCTGACCGCCCATTATAGATCTACTCTCGACTTTTCAAACGATGCTCTGCAGGCTGCTCAAAAGGGTTATAAAAAACTGATCAATGGACTGCGAATCGCCAGAATTCTTACATTTGAGGAGACCGATTCGGCAATTGACGAAAATCAGATCAAGCAAATCCAAAACAGCATTGCAGCAGCCTACCAGGCAATGGACGATGATTTCAATACTGCGCAAGCCATCGGGCATTTGTTTATTCTTCTGAAAAAAATAAACTCCCTCTATACCGGCCAGTTAGCTGCAGCAAGTTTGGGAAAAGAAGTATTTGAACAACTGATTCAAACCTTCATCACTTTCGTAGAAGATATTCTGGGTTTGAAAGAAGAAAAAGCAGATATCCAAAACAGCATGCTGGAATTACTTCTCAAGCTTTATAGCGAAGCTAAAACGGCAAGGAATTACGCAAAAGTTGATGAAATCCGGGCTGGCCTGAAAGAAATGGGATTTGTAGTGAAAGACATGAAAGATAAAATAGACTGGGCGTATGAAGAATAAGATTTGGATACTCGGCCTATTACTATTGGGTGTCGGTTGTGGTAGCCCTGAAAAGAAGGTGGAGAGCAGCATAGAAAAAGCTCCTGTTAAACCATACCCCACCTTCAATGCGGATTCGGCCTATTCTTTTATTCAAAAACAGGTAGATTTTGGACCTCGAGTACCAGAGACTTCGGGACATGCTGCCACCAAAGCGTGGTTGATCCAAAAACTGGAGAGCTATAATTTTAGCGTGCAGACCCAGGATTTCGAGGCCAAAACCTACGATGGCTTGACTTGGGATTTGACCAATATCATCGCTTCTTATAATCCCCAAGCCAGCAAGCGCATCTTATTGGCGGCACACTGGGATACCCGTAGAATCGCAGACAAAGACACCGATCGCATTGATCAACCGATCGAAGGTGCTAATGACGGTGGATCCGGTGTAGCTGTATTACTGGAAATTGCAAGAACTATTGCTTTTCAGGAGCTGAAACCAGACGTTGGTGTAGATCTTATACTTTTTGATGGAGAGGATGATGGTGAGCCAGAATTGGCCACGGTAAGAGACAACAGTCAAATCTGGTGGTGTCTTGGATCGCAATTTTGGGCTAAAAATAAGCATCAACCAAATTACTCCGCTTACTATGGCATCTTGGTTGACCTTGTTGGCGGCAAGGGAGCCAAGTTTTACAGGGAAGGATATTCAAGGAAATATGCCTCCGGTATCCTGAAAAAGGTCTGGGATAATGCTGCCCAAATCGGTCATGGTGATTTTTTCATATCTAAAGATGCGCCAGAAATCTTGGATGATCATGTATTTGTCAATGTCAATGCAGGAATTCCCATGATTGACATCATTGAATTCTCACCAGATTTTGGTTTTGGGCATTATCACCACACTCATGCAGACAATATGGAGCTAATTGACCGCCGAACCTTGCAAGCTGTGGGAGAAACTGTTTTATTTACACTTTATCAGGAATAGCAGAAAGTCGGGAGATCTTTGCAATCTAAACAATGGAAGACGATTGCAGTTTACTGAATTTCAATTTTTACCCTGATTTGTAAATAATTCAATCATGAAAAAAGGGCATCAGGTAACGATGAAAGAAATCGCCAAAAAGTTGGGGGTTTCTGTTTCTACCATTTCCAGAGCGCTGAAAGATTCTCCGGAATTGCATGTAGAGACCAAGCGAAAAATAGTGGAAATGGCTAAAGAGATGAATTATCAGCCAAATCTGCTGGCGCAAAGTCTACGGATCAGCCGGACCAAGACACTCGGAGTCATTGTGCCTGAAATTACCTCCCATTTCTTTGCTTCTTGCATTTCAGGCATTCAGGACTTTGCCAATAAAAGAGGCTATAATGTCATGATTTGCCAGTCTAATGAATCCATTGAACAGGAGATAGCAAACATCAAAACATTAGTTGCCTCACAAGTGGACGCACTTTTGATCTCCCTAAGCCGGGAGACTAATCACTATGAACATTTAGAAGAATTATATAGTAGAGAGATTCCCTTTGTAATGTTTGATCGGGTGCAAGAAGAAATGCCGGTATCAAAAATAACCTTCAACGATACCGGAGGAGCCTATCAGGTTACAAAACATTTTCTGGAGACAGGCCGCAAGCGCATCATGTATGTCTCAGGACCAGAAGATCTTTACATTTCGAAAAAACGGAAAGAAGGATATCTGAAAGCTCTGGCAGAATATGGAATACCTGAAAAAGATGCTTTGATCAAAATTACGGATCTGACCTTGGAAGGAAACCTTAAAGTGGCTCAGGAAATCATCGATATGAATCCAAGACCTGATGGGGTATTTTGTATGATCGATCCTTTGGCAGTAGATGTATTGACACATTGGAAAAATCAGGGAATTCAAATCCCCAAGGATATGGCCTTGGCGGGTTTTACCAATAATCCTACCTCAGCAGTGGTAGAACCTCCATTGACTACGGTCTCGCAGCCAGGCTATGAAATGGGTAAATTGGCTGTCAGCCACCTTCTCGATCAGCTGGATGATTTTGCCTCAGATGATCCTATTTCCATTGTATTAGAGACCACTCTGGTAATTCGCCAATCTACTCAGAAGGTGAATTCATGAAAGAAAGGGTTTTAGCGGTTTTTCATGAACTATTCTCTTCCAATCCTCAGCTTGTTTTTGCACCAGGCCGGATCAATCTGATCGGCGAACATACCGATTATCAAGAGGGATTTGTTTTCCCTGCAGCTGTGAAACAGGGGATATATGTGGCAATTCAAAAAAATGAACTGGATTTTTGTCGTCTCTATTCCTTGGATTTTGATGAGGAATTTACCTTTTCTCCAAAATCATTTTCCCCAAAGAAAGGCCATTGGGCCAATTATGTCATGGGAATGATGAGCCAATTGAACCAGGCAGGATTCTCTCTTCGAAGTTTCGATATGGTAATTGGAGGAGACATCCCTGTTGGTGCCGGACTATCTTCCTCAGCTGCACTTTCAGTAGGAGTAGGGACCGCCATTGCAGCACTTTTGGATTATAAAATCCCAAAAAAATCCCTTGCCCTTTATGCTCAAAAATCCGAACATCTATATGCTGGGGTAAATTGTGGAATCATGGATCCATATGCTTCTGCTTTTGGAAAAAAAAACCATGCACTCTTACTCGACTGCAGATCGAATAGTCATGAGGAAATTGAGATTGACCTGGGAGCGTACCAATTGATTTTGGTGAACAGCAAGGTAAAACACAGCCTCGCCGATTCGGCCTACAACCAGCGACGATCTGCATGTGAGGAAAGCATAACTATTTTGAAAAATGAATTCCCCGGTGTAAAAACACTTCGTGATCTCAGCGTAGAAGATCTGGAGCTTGTAGAAAAGATTTTGCCCGAGGTACTTTTCCCAAAAGCAAAGCATGTAATCACCGAAAATAAGCGGGTAAAGAATGCAGCTCAACTACTTCGGGAGAAAAATTTATCCGGATTTGGAAAACTGATGAATGAATCTCATACAAGTTTGAGTAAGGATTTTCAGGTGAGCTGTCAGGAATTAGATTTTCTCGCCAACCAGGCACAGGATATGGAGTCAGTTTTGGGTGCTCGGATGATGGGAGGTGGCTTCGGGGGTTGCACCTTGAATTTGGTGCGGAAAGATTTTTTGGATGGATTCAAAACAAGTTTGAAGATTCGCTATGAAAGCAAGTTTCAACTTGAACCAGATTTCATTGAAGTGGATCTTTCTGATGGAGCCAGACTCCTCTCAAATGAGGTAATTTGATTATCACATCCTTATCAATTGTGTCAAAAAGAAAAATTTGACCGATTAGCCTTAAAAATTGTCCGCAATTCAGTTAATTGGGCCCGGATATTTAATAATTCCCTACTTTACCCAAAATATTTATCTATGAATTTTCCAAAAAACCTACGAAGCCTACTCCTGCTTACTTTGATTTCAGTACTGGGACTTTGGAGTTGTCAGAAAAAACGACCCGGAGATCCAAAAGTACTGGTTTTCAGTAAAACTGCTGGCTATCCTCACCAATCCATCCCGGCTGGGATCTCCGCTATCCAGAAACTGGGAGCTGAAAATGGCTTTGCTGTGGACACCACTACCAATGCTGAAATGTTTACAGAAGAAAACCTGAAACAATATTCCGCAGTGGTATTTCTAAGTACCACCTCTGATGTACTCAATCATTATCAGGAAGCAGAATTTGAACGATACATCCAAGCAGGCGGAGGATATGTGGGAGTACATGCTGCAGCCGATACCGAATACGAATGGGGTTGGTACAATCGCTTAGTAGGAGGATATTTTGCCGATCACCCAGGCATCAACGATCCACATCCAAATGTGCAGCCTGGAAAAATCACAGTAGTGGATGCTTCTCATTCATCTACTTCTTTTCTTCCCGCAACATGGGAACGAACAGACGAGTGGTATAGCTACAAAGAATTAAATCCTAATGTCACCGTATTGTTGACTTTGGATGAAGATTCCTACCAAGGTGGAATGGATATGGGAGAACACCCGATTGCTTGGTACCATGATTATGATGGCGGACGAGCTTTCTATACCGGTGGAGGTCATACTGAAGAGTCATTTACTGAAGAATTATTCTTAAAGCATTTGCTGGCAGGGATTGAATATGCCATCGGTGACAACTTGGAACTGGATTATTCCAAAGCCAAAACATTATCAGTACCTGACGAAAACCGATTTACCAAGACAGTTTTGAGTACAGGAGAATTCACTGAGCCAACAGAAATGACCATTCTTCCTAATCTGGATATCCTGGTTGCACAGCGAAGAGGTGAAATCATGCTCTATAATGCTGCCACAGAAGAGTTGAAGGAAGTCGCAAAACTGGATGTCTACTGGAAAACTGATATAAAGGGAGTAAATGCAGAAGAAGGGGTGATGGGCATCCAAAAAGATCCAAATTTTGCTGAAAACGGACATGTATTCGTGTACTATGCACCTACTGGTGAAGAATGGATCAACCGGCTCTCAAGATTCACTTTCAAAGATGGAAATTGGGATATGGGTTCAGAGGTAGTCATTCTGGATGTAGCGTCTCAGCGAAATATATGCTGTCACACCGGGGGATCTATTGCTTTCGATAAAGACGGAAATCTATTCCTTTCCACAGGCGATAATTCAACTCCTTTCAATCAAAATGATTCCAGATACACTCTAAATGGTTATGCACCGCTTGACAGCAGACCTGGAAGAGAGCAGTGGGACGCCAGAAGATCTTCTGGTAACTCAAATGATCTAAGAGGAAAAATCTTACGGATCAAAGTCAATCCTGATGGAACCTACTCGATTCCCGAAGGAAATTTATATCCATCCGGAACGGCTAATACAAGACCTGAAATATTTGTTCAGGGAAACAGAAATCCCTACAGAATCTCAGTAGATCAGAAAAAAGGCTGGGTGTATTGGGGTGAAGTAGGACCTGATGCCAGACTGGATTCCCTGGATACCCGCGGACCAAGGGGGTATGATGAAGTGAATCAAGCACGTCAGGCAGGTAATTTCGGATGGCCTTATTTCGTGGGCGACAACTATGCCTATCATGAGTTTGATTTCGAAACTGGTACACCAGGTGCAGCATTTGATCCTGCAAAACCGATAAATAATTCTCCAAACAATACCGGTTTGAGAGAATTGCCGGCAGCACAACCGGCTTTTATCTGGTATCCCTACAATGCTTCTCCAGACTTCCCGGCAGTGGGTACCGGTGGTAGAAATGCCATGGCTGGTCCTATTTATTACCCTGACTTGTACACTGCTGAGGGGAAATTCCCAGATTACTACGAAGGGAAACTTTTCATTTATGATTGGATCAGAGGCTGGATCAAAGCGGTGACCATGACAGAAAATGGCGATTTTGATAAAATGGAGCCGTTCATGCCTGGTACCAAGTTCAACGCACTGATCGATATGGAAATGGGTCCGGATGGCAAAATGTATATTTTGGAATATGGAAACGGTTGGTTCTCCAAAAATCCGGATTCTGGACTTTCCAGAATTGACTATAACGGAGGAAATAGAGCACCAATAGTATCAGAAATCGATGCGGATAAATATTCAGGATTAGCTCCTTTGACCGTTACTTTCACCACCAAAGCCGCTGACCCTGAAAATGATGATTTGGTTTATACTTGGGATCTCGGAAACGGAAAGACGGAATCCACAACCGAACCTACTTTGACATATACCTACGAAGGAAACGGTGAATATGAAGTTAAAGTAAGTGCCGCGGATCCAGCTGGTCTCTCAGGAACCAGTGGAGTGGTATCCGTTTATGTAGGTAATATTGCCCCAGAAGTATCCATAGAAATCAATGGAAACAAGGCATTCTATTTCCCAGGAAAAGAAATAGCTTACGCTGTAACAATCACGGACAAAAACCATCCGGATGCTTCCAATGATCTAGGCACTCTCTACGTGTCAGCAGATTATCGTGAGGGCGTAGATATGGCAGAGGCCGATATGGGTCATAAAATCATGACTGATGCCATGGTTGGTAAAGCATTGGTACAATCACTTACCTGTAAAACCTGTCATAAGGAGGCAGAACCTTCTATTGGTCCTGCCTATACTGAAGTGGCCAAAAAATATTCAGAAAAGGATATTCCATACCTGAGTTCCAAAATCGTCAACGGTGGCGGAGGAGTATGGGGAGAGACGGTCATGCCGGCCAACCCTAACCTTAAATCCTCAGAAGTAAGTGCCTTGATCAGTTACATTCTTTCCCTCGACCAATCTGCTGCCAAGCCAAGCCTTCCGGCTTCAGGGAAAATAAATCCTACGTTAGGCAAAGCCGCTTCTCCGACTGGCACCTTGGTATTAACGGCATCATTTACCGATAAGGGTGGAGAAGGAATCAAACCTCTTTCAGGTACCAGTAGTGTTTATTTGAGAAATAACACTATTGATCTGGGCAATGCGGTAAATCTGGAAGGCTATTCTTCCATGAGTTTTGGAGGAATGAATCTCTTGATGGTTCCTAAAACTGAGGCCTATTTTGCTATCAATAATGTGGACCTAACAGGTGTAGGTGCAATTATGCTTATGACTACTTCGAGGGAACCAATGACAGAAGACATGGTATTTGAATTCCACTTGGACAGTCCGACAGGACCTAAAGTAGCTGAAGGCATATTCACGCAAGGTAAAGTAGCCCCAAGCGAGCAAGGAATGTTTATGAAGCCATTTGTTGTACCGGTAAGTGCTGATTCAGATGGAAAATTGCATACCCTGTATGTCACCAGCAAAACCAAAAGCGGAGGCGACCCTGGTACATTTATATTGTCCGGCTTGACCTTCATGCCTAAGTAATCATTATCACCCTTGAGTTAAAGCCAGTTCCCTGCGGGGAATTGGCTTTTTTTTTGCCCTTATGGCAAGATTTGATTAAAGAAATATTAAAAAGGACTGATCCCATTTTCAACTCATTCTCCATCCACATTTCATCACCACAACAGACTTCCAATCAAAGTATAGATCCACTTCCGATTTTCAGAACTGTCCTTATTTGAAATGCCAGGAAAACCAATCAACCCTTCATAACTATTAGAGAAATAGCATTTTACTCAATACTACCTTTGACGCTTGAGTTGTAGATTAGGGAAAAGATATGGCGTACTTTCAATCGGCTCTCTACAAAAAAAGACCCTTGAGTATGTTTGACTGGCTCCAAAAAAGTTAAACACTTTTTGGTAGCATATCAGGTCACCTCAGGGGTCTTTTAAACTTCAATCTTATAAGCCTGCTTTGGCTTCTACTTTAAAGGCGAAAAAGGCAATGTCTTAAACATAATCGCATCGACTTTTTCCACGATTTTTCCTGAAGCTTCGGAAGCATCGCGAGCTTTGATCCACTCAGGATCTTTCAGAAAAGCCTGAAATCCAGCATCAAAACTCGCTTGATCCCTAGCACCAAGTAAATACAGAAGTTGAGGCTGCGAACCATCCTTGGGAACAGTCATCCAATATTGGTAGTTTCGCAAACCTTGCTTCGCAAAAAGATCTTGGGTATGATCTCTGAACCGGGCCTGAATATTCGGCACTTTTCCGTCGAACATATGGTAAGTACGCATTTGGATCACTCCACTCGGCATTGGCTTCGGGTTATCGTTGAGGCCGGGAGCAAGAACCATGAAAGTCTGATCCACACTTTTCACCAACCCGCCGTTAATCTCTGAGTTGGCTTTTGCCTTTTTCCATTCCGGATCATTGCTGAAAGCCTCCCACATACGATCCCGTGACTTTTCATCCGGATATCCCAAAATATAAGTCATCGAATTATCCGTATTTTCTACCGGCACGAAATACGCCACATTTTCCATTCCTGCTTTTTCAAACAGCTTCAGGGTATGATTCTGAAATCGCTTGATCAAGTCATCCAATTTTCCCTCGTTTGCGTAATATTTTCGCACTTCGAAATAGGTCGATTTGGAATCTGAGTTTTGCTGTGCAAAAACACTCCCAATGCATGAGAGCAGGAATAATCCCAATAATAATTTCTTCATTTTTTTTAGGTTATAGGGTTATAGTTATTTGGAACTTATAGAATTGAGTTGGTTCAACTGAAAACAGCAATATTCTCATTTTCAGATTTTTGGAGCAGATTTTCCCTTCCAGGCATTCCATAATGCAGGGCTTAATACCAATGCAACGATGAGAAGTCCAAAGGTCTCTCTTGCTTCCTCCATTGCGGGAGTTTTCATAGTCAGATCTTTTTGCTGCCACTCCTGAGAAATCCAGTCAGAAATTCCTCCTGGATAAAAGTAAATCGCCCCCAACAGACAAGCTGTTACGACGATAGTAAGCGGTATTTTGGGGAAAATGCCTCTGGTACCCAAAATGCAAAAGATCATTCCAACCGCATAAATGCTGACCCATATTTCGGGATCGGGATCGTTAAATTGCCAAAAGGCAAAAAGGCCAAAGAGGAAAATCCATATTCCGAAGAAAATCCTGTTAAATTTCATTTGATATAACTTTATAATCAAAGCTAAAAAATTCAGAAGAAATATCGGGTTAAAAGTACTGAGCCCGCCAAAAATTGTTCGAATTAACAAAGTCTTTCAATCCAGTTCAAAACAGTTGCTTGCCTTATGTTGACTATTCAAACTGCCAATTCAATAGCTGACCTTGAAGGAATTCTCTCTTTGCAAAGAGAAAATCTAGCCGCCCAACTTTCAGACCCTGAAAGATCATCTCAAGGCTTTGTTACGGTTCAGCATTTGATTTCCGATCTGAGAGCTTTTGCTGCTTTGGCACCGCAAGTGATCGCAAAAGAAGGGGAAAAAGTATGCGGATATCTTTTGGCCATGCACAAATCGCTTCGAAATACAGTTCCCGTACTGATCCCAATGTTTGAACAATTTGATCGAATCCAATTTCATGGACGGACTATAAGCGATTTCAATTATCTCACTGTAGGACAAGTCTGTGTGAAAAAAGAATATCGCGAAAAAGGGATATTGGATGAGATGTATAATAGATATAGAACGCTCTTTTGTGAGCACTATGATTTTGCGATCACTGAAATTGCAGCGAGCAATATCCGCTCTTTAAAAGCCCATGCCCGAGTGGGATTTCAGGTGGTTCATAGTTTCCGGGATGCCTATGAAGAATGGAATATTGTGGTTTGGGACTGGAATAAGATCTTTTAACCAAAAACAAAAACGGGAAGCAATTCTTGCGAATGCTTCCCGTCTCACAAACTGAAAATCGTGATCTTCAGATTGCGTCAAGCTACAGTTAAAGGCTTTTCCGCCAGTTGCCCGGCTTCATAATCTTAGATTTCAATTTACTTCAAAACTCTTTCGAATCTTCAAGTTAAACTTTGCATTTCTGAGGGCGAACCTTTTCAGACTTTCTGCTTTCGCATCAGTCCCTTCATGCTGCATTTTAAATTTTCAATCATCATCCGGGATCGTACTCCCGGCCTTTTATCTCTTACTTGATGTATGAAATTTAGACTCTATTTTTGCGAAAGCAAATTTTTTCAACCTCTTTTTCTCCCCAATTTTTCCACCAAATATTATTCTAAAAGAACATGCTTATACACAGTTTTAAGACACTTATTCACTCATTATCAACAAAGTATCAATTCATATACCTACTTCTATCAAACTTCCTTTTAAGGAAAATTTTTAGCTTCAAAATTTCCCAATCTTAATCCGCATCAAATGCATATCGGCGGTCATGTAGAGATAGTTCTCCGCAGAATCGAAGGCACAGTTTGCCGTTGCCTCTCCTGTCTGGATGGTACCCAAATGTTTACCTTCTTTAGAAATCACTAGAACCCCTCCAGGTCCTGTGGCGAAAATAATTCCCGAAGAATGCACCTTCAAACCATCCGGAAGTCCTTTTTTCCCCAAAGCAACCTGATCACTTACATCCAAAAGCATTCTGCCTCCTAGGACCTGACCAGACTCATCCAAATCATAAGCATAATATCGTGCTCGCTCCGGATCCGACTGGGCCACGTAGAGAATTTTTTCATCTGGACTCAGAGCAACTCCATTTGGTCGGTAAAGGCTGTCGATTTGCAGACTTAGCTTCCCATTATGCAAACGATAAACCCCCTGAAAATCGAGCTCTTTCTCATCCCATTCATCCAGGCCATAAGGAGGATCAGTGAAGAAAATAGCTCCGCTGGAGTGGGTAACCAGGTCATTCGGGCTATTCAATTTCTTACCCTTCCATTCACTGGCAAGGGCTATATATTCGGCCTTTGGATCAGAAAGCGGAGCGTTCATTTTAGCCAGCTGTCTTTCTCCATGCTGACAGAGTAGCAGACTGCCTTCCCTATCCAAAGCTAAGCCGTTGGATCCCGGCTCACGCTTATCTTTTCGTCCCCCGAAATATCCGGAGGGCTCCAAGTATACGCTGAGACTATCCTTTTCAGACCAACGATAGATCTTATTGGCTGGGACATCTGAGAATAGCAATGCTTGCTGCTCTTCCAGCCACAGGGGACCTTCGGACCATTCGAAGCCCGATGCTAAAATTTCGATTTCACTTTCTGGAGAAATCAGCGAATCAATCAATGGATCCATTCGAAGGATGGAACCGGTGGTTCTTTGTTTCATTTCAGACATAAGATTTTCTGATTTTTTTACAGAAGTGTCACAGGCTAAACAGGTAAGGACGCTGACTATTGAAGCGAATACCTTGAGCAAGCTTTGGGATTTCATATAATTAGGAGGTTTAAAGTGAAAATCAAAAGCTTCATCAGGTTTATCTCAGTGCTTCCCGCTCCGATTTATACAATGGGAATTTCGGGTTTGGACGATGGGCACGATCCATCAACACTTTCAACTCCTCCAGTTTTTCAGGATGAGAAGATGCGAGATTTCTTGACTCGGCAGGATCATGGGATAAATCATATAGTTCATAATCGGGATTTTCGGATCCAAACACCTGTAATTTCAATGCTTTCCAATTCCCCTGTCGCACAGCCTGCTTCCCTCCTTGTTCGTGAAATTCCCAATAGAGGTAATCATGCATCTTTTGAACTCCTCTGTCCAAAAGTGTAGGAACGAAAGAAACCCCATCTGTCTGAATTTCCGATTTATTCCCTGCCAATTCTATAAAAGTGGGCATCAGGTCCCAAAATGCAAAGGGGACATCACTTTTGGAACCAGCCTCAATTTGACCGGGCCAGTAGGCAATCATCGGCGTTCGGATCCCCCCTTCGTATAGATCTCTCTTATATCCTCTGAATTGCCCGTTGCTATTAAAAAAATCCGGATCCGCTCCACCTTCCTGATGTGGCCCATTATCCGAGGCGAAGATGATAAGGGTGTTTTCTGCCAAGCCTAACTCTTCCAATTTACTGACCACTTCTTCCACATAGTGATCGATACGCTCCACCATCGCCGCAAAAGTAGCATGAGGATAGGGTTGTGATTGATAAGCTGGAATCACCAGTTCAGGGCCATATTCGGTACCTTTCCGATTGGGTTCATAGGGAGTTTCGTTAGGAAATTTAGCTTTATACTTTGCTAAAATCTCATCCTCAGGTGCAGCCAATTCTGCATGAGGCATCACGATAGGCATAAATAGGAAAAAGGGTTTCGTCTGATTTTTTTCGATAAATGCCAAGGTTTTCTCCTGAATCAAATCCGGTGCATAATCCCCCTTGGTTGTCCAGTCATTCCCTGGAAGATTTACTTTTTGAAAATTATCCCATAAGTAATCCGGATAGTATCGATGCGCATAGCGCTGACAATTGTAGCCGAAAAACCGATCAAATCCCTGATTGATCGGATCACCCTCTGATCCGGGAAATCCCAATCCCCATTTCCCGAAGGCACCTGTGACATAACCGGCAGATTTTAGGATTTCTGGAATAGTCTGAACAGAATCTGCCAAGGGGTATTGTCCTTCCGGTTGAACTTCGCTATTACCTCTGATAGGCGTATGCCCGGTATGCAAACCGGTCAGAAAAGCTGATCTGGACGGCGCACAGACAGTGGATCCGCTGTAGAAACTGGAAAAGAACATTCCCTCCCGAGCCAACCTATCGATGGCTGGAGTTTCGATGTATTGCTGTCCCAAAAAAGAAAGATCCCCATACCCTAGATCATCCGCCAGAATAAAGATGATATTTGGCTTTTTGAGGGGATCCCTTCTTTCTCCTTGGCTTTTAAAAGAAACCAAAAAGAATATTAGGCAGCAGCCCACGTAAAGGATTAATCGGTTTGAATTTATATTCATTTAGCAAATTAAAATTTTGATAGCTCGATAAAAACAAATCGTAAAATATTTCCAGTGAAGGATCATCGCGTAGGCTAGGCTGATTTTCCGACAGCTATTCGACATTTTAATATTCTGATTTTATAAAGGATCACAGCCTCAAACCATTTCTATTTGAACCTCTCAATCACAGACCATTCTTCTTTAAATTTTAATCTCCAAAATCTCATGTGAGACATTTTTTTTAACCCCCAAATCCTCCTATTTTCAGGAAGCTTCATTCATTAAACCCAAAATCTATGAATCCCAGAAGAAAATTCATTCTTAATACCTCGCTTGCCACAGCTGGTTTTTTAGCTACTCCAGCCTGGCTTCAGGCCAGGTCAAAAGTCTCAGTCAGTGATAAAATCCGGGTTGGTCTGATCGGCGCTAACAATATGGGTTTTGGAATACTAAAGCATCATCTGGCTCTTCCTGAAGTAGATTGCGTAGCTATTTGTGATATCGACCAGAATGTTCTGGACCGTCGTATCAAAGAAGTGACTGAGGTTACCGGGAAATCCCCTGAACGCTTTGCTGATTTCCGGAAACTTCTTGAAATGAAAGACCTGGATGCAGTTATCGTCGGCACTCCGGATCATTGGCACTGTATGATTGCTGTGGCTGCATGTCAAGCCGGCAAGGATGTCTATGTAGAAAAACCAATGGCTAATACGATTGGGGAATGTGACCTGATTGCAAGCGCCGGTAACCGTTATGATCGAATCATACAGGTGGGGCAGCAACAGCGCTCTGGGCAGGCTTTTATTGAGGCTAGGGATTTAGTGAAAAGCGGGTACTTGGGAAAGATCCGAAAAGTGAATATTTGGTCAAATTTCAATTATGGATTGGGGAATCTAAAAAAACCCAAGCAACCTGTCCCTGCCGGAGTGGATTATGATTTCTGGTTGGGTCCGGCAAAAGAACGGGAGTTTAATCCCAATAGGTTTCATGGCAGTTGGAGACACTTTTGGGATTATGGAGGTGGATTGATGTCAGACTGGGGAGTACACTTGTTGGATATGGCCATTTGGGTAGAGGAAAATCCAAGCGCTCCGTCCCAGGTATTGACTTATGCAGCGAATGTCAATCAGGAAAATCGGGATCGGGATACTTTTGATACGATGAATGTTCTTTTCCCGAAAAAAGATTTTTTGATCAATTACGATATGAATGGCGGATTGCAAACCGGCCCTTACGGTAAACCTTATGGGATCGGATATGTCGGAGAACTGGGAACTTTGGTTGTCAATCGGGGAGGTTATGAAATCTATCCGGAATGGGATACAGAAGCAAAAACTTCAAAGATCGAAGCCAAAAAACTGGAAGGAATGAAAGAATCGCATAATCTTCATGTCGCTAATTTTATCGAATGCATCAAAACCCGTAATCAACCCATCTGTCCGCCAGAAGCAGGAAGAATCGCTGCCTTGCATGCCCATATCCCAAATATTGCTGCCCGGATCGGAGCGCAGGAACTCACCTGGGACGATAGCAAACGGGAATTTATAGGGAATGCTGAAGCAAATGAACTGATCTGGCCAAGCTACCGTGCTCCTTGGGTATTACCGAAGATTTCTTCTTAACTTAATAGACAATCTATCCTTTTGCAGCAATACTGGTTTTTATGCATTTTGAAAACTGCTTCTGAGGCAATTCCATAAGAAGATTGAAAAAAGTAGTAGGGAGAAAATGCATGAAATGGTAAGGTTAAACGCAAGTATTATTATCCGTACTCAAGACAGCACAGGATGCAAACCACATCCAACTTCAACAAATTCACTTCAATAAAACAATCAATTCCTATGAGCCAGGAGAAAAAGGATTTCAAACATGTCAACTACCTGTGGGACGAGGAAGAAGCCTCGAAATTTGAAGGAAATGAAGTCGATCTTTTAATCTATCGATCCAATCTTTTAGGCAAAGACCTACGGATCACCAACTTCGGAGGAGGTAATACGAGTTGCAAGACCAAGGAAAAAGACCCGCTCACTGGCGAGGAAGTAGAGATTATGTGGGTCAAAGGATCAGGAGGAGATATCGGTACTTTGAAGAGATCAGGTTTGGCGGGTTTATATGTAAAAAAGCTCAGGTCATTGGAAAAAATCTACAAAGGTCTGGACCAGGAAGATGAAATGGTGGAACTTTTCAATCATTGTATCTACGATTTGAACTCCAAAGCCCCATCAATCGATACTCCGCTTCATGCTTTTTTGCCTTTCAAACACATTGATCATTTACATCCGGATGCGGCTATTGCCATTGCTGCGTCTAAGGACGGGGAGCAGATCACCAAAGATCTCTGGAAAGGACAAATAGCCTGGGTTCCCTGGCAGCGACCGGGATTTGATCTCGGCCTACAGCTGCGGGATGCCCTGGATGCGAATCCGGGAATCAGAGGGATCATGCTGGGCGGACACGGATTGTTTACTTGGGGGGAAAGTTCCTACGACTGCTACATCAACAGTCTGGAGGTAATTGAGAAAGCCTCAAAATTTCTACAGGAAAACATAGGAAAGAAAGGTCCTGTTTTTGGAGGTCAGAAAATAGAATCCACCTACCCGGAAAAACGAAAATCACAGGCGGCTTTACTAGCTCCGATTTTGAGAGGTTTTGCCTCTTCCGAAAATTTAATGGTAGGAACGTTCACGGATGGACCTGAGGTGCTTGAATTTGCCAACAGCCATGATCTGGAAAGATTGGCTGCAATGGGGACCAGCTGCCCGGATCATTTTTTAAGAACCAAAATCAGACCCCTGGTCTTGGACCTGCCCCCTAATCAGGATTTCACTGATCTGCCGGTGATGATCCAGAAAATCAATACTGCATTTGCCGATTACAGAGCGATGTATGCTGAGTATTATGAAAAACACAAACACCCTAACAGTCCTGCTATGCGGGATCCCAATCCGGTTGTAATCATTTGGCCTGGAGTGGGCATGTTTACTTTTGCAAAAAACAAACAGACCAGCCGGGTTGCATGCGAATTCTATATCAATGCAATTAATGTGATGAAAGGTGCAGAAGCCATTTCTGAATATGTGTCTTTGCCCTTGCAGGAAGCATTTGATATTGAATACTGGCTTTTGGAGGAAGCGAAACTCCAGCGCATGCCGAAGGAAAAGCCACTTTCCGGAAAAATCGCACTTGTAACCGGAAGCGGGGGTGGAATAGGAAAAGAAATAGCCGAAAAATACATCCAAGAAGGTGCCTGTGTGGTAGTCACTGACATCGATCCAGTAAGATTGAGATTGACCAAAGCAGAATTTTCTTCCAAATATGGAGCCGACTCCTGCCTGGTGACCAACCTGGATGTATGTGATTTAAGTACTATCGAAGACGCATTCCAGTCAACTTGTCTGACTTTCGGAGGCTTGGATATTATTGTCAATAATGCAGGTATTTCCATCAGTCGATCATTTGAAGAGCATTCCGAAGAGGATTGGTCCAATATGAATAACATTCTGGTGATGGGACAATACCGCGTATCCAAAGCAGGTGTCCATATCTTGAAAGCCCAAGGCTTGGGTGGCGATATCATCAATATCGTCAGTAAAAATGCGCTGGTAGCAGGTCCAAAAAATGTAGCATACGGGACTGCCAAGGCTGCCCAATTACACATGTCCAGATTGATGGCCGCAGAATTGGGCGATTTTAAAATCCGGGTCAACGTGATCAATCCCGACGCGGTGATCGAGAATTCAAATATCTGGGAAGGGGGCTGGGCGGAAAACCGGGCCAAAGCTTACGGCATCGAAGTCAGAGACCTCCCACAATATTACGCCAACCGCACACTTCTCAATGAAAGTGTCAAAACTTCAGATATTGCGAATGCGGCATTTGTCTTTGTGAACGGACAACTTTCAAAAAGTACTGGGAATATGCTGAACGTTGATGGTGGACTACCAGCAGCTTTTCCAAGATAAATCAAAGACTTCCCCAAAAACCCAAAATGTGATGCTCAGCGATAAGTCAGAGAAAATCCATTGCGACTCCCGTACTCCAAAATACATGCAGGTCGTAAATCTCGTATTGGAAGATATCGAGCGTGGAAGATTGAAAATCGGAGATCGTATCCCATCGATCAATGAAACCAGTTTCGACTTTCTGCTTTCCCGGGATACGGTAGAAAAAGCCTACAATGAGCTTCGGGACCGTGGGATCATTACTTCGGTTAGAGGCAAAGGTTTCTATGTTTGCTCGACCAATATGCAGAACAAAATCAAGGTGCTGCTGCTCTTCAACAAACTGAGTTCCTACAAAAAAATCATCTATTATAGCATTCTGGAAACTCTGGGCGAGCAGGCTACTGTGGATCTTCAGATCCATCATTACAACAGGACTTTATTTGAGAATTTACTGGAGCGGAATTTGGGAAATTACCACTACTACGTATTGGCGCCTCATTTCTTTGATGAGGAATCCCATCCGGAGACTCCTTACGAACTGATTAAATCAATCCCAAATGACAAGCTGCTCATTATCGACCGGGCGGTCAAGGGTCATGAAAACGAATTTCCCGGTGTTTATCAGGATTTTGCAAGAGATATTCTAGAAGCACTGGAATCCGGTATCACTCACCTCCGTAAATACAAACGCTTGATATTGGTATTTCCCAAAGGGGAATTATATCCGGTAGAGATCATTGATGGATTTAAGCGTTTTTGTTTTTTCCACAATTTCACCAATCTCATTTTGGATGGAATAGACGATGAACCGCTCTATTCGGGAGATTCTTTCATCGTTTTGGCAGAGACTGATTTGGCAAATATTGTCAAAAAATCCAGGGAGCAAGACTTCAAACTGGGAAAAGACATCGGCATTATTTCCTACAATGAAACTCCCCTGAAGGAAATCCTCGCCGAAGGTATCACCACCATTTCCACCGACTTTGCCCACATGGGCAGTTCCATAGCCCGACAGATCCTCGGAAAAGAGGATAAAATACCACTCAAAAACCCTTTTAAATTATATCTTAGGAATTCGATCTGATTGAATCCGACCCTTCTCTCTATGAAAAATTTAACCTTTACCTTCCTTTTTCTTAGTCTGATTTTTCAAGCTTTCTCACAAGAGAATAGACCCAATATCATTTTTATTCTTTCGGATGATCACCGCTATGATTTTATGGGATTCACCGGAGCCGTGGAAGCCCTGGAAACTCCAAATTTGGATCGGATGGCAAAAAACGGAGCACATTTCCCTAATGCTTTCGTGAGTACCGCACTTTGCTCTCCCAGCCGGGCATCTATTCTGACCGGACAATATGCCCACGCCCATACGGTGGTAGATAATTCTGCTCCTATCCCTGAGGGCACGAAGTTCTTTCCGGAAATCCTTCAGAAAAATGGCTATCAAACCAGTTTTTTCGGGAAATGGCACATGGGTAATGAAGATGACAAGCCTCAGGCAGGGTTTGATTATTGGTTGAGTTTCCGAGGACAAGGCGTTTACAATAATCCTACCTTTAATATCAATGGTCAGCAAGTCAAGCAGCCGGAAGGAAGCTACACCACAGATCGGTTGACAGATTATGCAGTGGAATGGCTGGAAAATAGGGAGAAGGACAAGCCCTTTTTCCTTTATCTTTCACACAAGGCTGTACATGCCGAATTCATCCCGGCAGAGCGGCACAGAGGTCTTCATGCCAATACGCCCGTAGTCACTCCTCCAAGTATGTATCTGACTGCGACAGACAAAAGCCCCTATTTTTCTGATCGGGAAATGCCCATTACCAGTCCAGTAAATTACATCGACATCCCCCAGTGGGTGCGCCGACAGCGTTTTTCCTGGCATGGGGTAGATTACATGTACCATGGTGCTATTCCCTTTGATTCTTTTTATCGGCTATATCTGGAGACACTTATGGGGATCGATGAAAGTGTAGGAAGAGTCCTGGACTATGTGGAGCAAAATGGCCTGAAGGAGAATACCCTGATCGTTTACATGGGTGACAATGGATTCAGCTTTGGTGAGCATGGGCTGATCGATAAGCGACATGCCTACGAAGAGTCCATGAAAGTTCCCTTTCTGGCTCAGTATCCTAAGCTCATCCAACCCGGCACGGTCAATCCGAATATTGTCATGAATATCGACTTGGCCCCGACCTTCTTGGAACTGGCAGGTCTTCCGGATTCCAAACCCGATATTCAGGGAAAATCCCTCCTACCCATCCTCAAAAATCAAAATGCAGCATGGAGAGACAAGGTATTTTATGAATACTACTGGGAAATGGCATTCCCTTCCACCCCGACAATTTTTGCAGTGCGTACGGATCAATACAAGTTTATTTTCAATCACGGAGTATGGGACACGAATGAACTCTACGATCTGAAGGCGGATCCTTATGAGATGAACAATCTTATCCGATCACCTGAGCATCAAAAAATCGCATCCGAATTACGATCCGAGATATTTAACTGGCTGGAGGAGACGGGTGGAGAGCAAATCCCCCTCAAACGGATCACTCATCCCAAGTTTGATCATATTTATCGAGGCACAAACTGACATTTATGGAAAAACTTCCCGTCACGGCTATTTTTGATATCGGAAAGACCAATAAAAAATTCTTTCTGTTTGACGAAAATCTCCGGGAAGTTTTTCACACGTATACTCGATTTGAACCTATACCGGATGAGGATGGATTTCCTGCGGAAAATCTCCCCGCCATGAGCGATTGGATGCTAAGGACTTTTGAGGAGGCGCTGGTCCTGCCGGAGTTCGAAATCAAACGATTAAACTTCTCCACTCACGGAGCCAGTTTGGTCCACACGGATGCGGAGGGAAATCCGGCCACACCGCTTTACGATTACCTGAAGCCTTTTCCTGAAGAATTATTGAAAAGCTTTTACCAAGAAAACGGAGGGAAAATGAATTTTTGCCGGGCAACTTCCTCTCCGCCTTTGGCGATGCTCAATTCAGGATTACAGATTTACTTTTTGAAATATGCAAAGCCTCATTTTTTCAAAAATATAAGTCACTGTTTTCATCTTCCTCAGTATGTCTGTTTTTTATTTAGCGGAATAAAAACGTCCGACTATACCAGCATCGGCTGCCATACCGGACTCTGGGATTTTGCAAAGAACGATTACCACGAATGGGTGGAGCGGGAAAATATCCGTGAATTTCTACCGCCAATCAAATCGGGGAAAACCGTCTTGAAGACCAAACCCGAACTGGGAAATATTCCCTGCGGAATCGGAATCCATGATTCTTCGGCGGCTTTACTACCGTACCTACAGCAGGAGACGGAACCCTTCCTTTTACTTTCCACAGGCACGTGGGCGATCAGCATCAATCCTTTTAATAAAAGCCCTTTAACCAAAAAAGAACTCAAACGGGACTGCCTGCAATTCCTGAGTATCCAGGGAGAACCGATTAAAATCAGCCGATTATTTATCGGGGAGGAGCATAAATATCAGATCGACGAGATGTATGGGTACTTTAAACTTCCTCAGGGAACTTATAAAAAACTGAATTTCGAGGAATCCTTATTTCAAAAAGTGCTGGCAAAATCTGAAAAGCGAATTGCTTTTCATTACCTCAAGCCTGAAAATTTTGACCTGGAAACTGCCGAAGAAACGGATTGGAGCAGTTTTGAAAATTTCGAAGAAGCCTACTACACCTTTATGCATGAGCTGACCGAATTGCAGCTGGCTTCGCTGAATCTGGTTTTGAGGGGCAGTCCCGTCCAGCGGATCTTTGTGGATGGAGGCTTCAATGCCAATCTGATTTTCCTGGAGATGCTTCGCAAAAAGTTACCAGATTTAGAAATTATCCCGAGTAATTTTCCGAATGGCTCGGCCCTGGGAGCAGCGATGCTGATCAATGAAGCAATCAAACTGAATCCAAATGTCTGATCAAAAACCACATATCGCCCTCTTTATTCCCTGTTACGTGGATCAGTTTTATCCGAACGTAGCCATCTCAACTTTAGCGGTTTTGGAAAAACTAGGTTGCCAAGTGACCTACCCCATAAATCAAACCTGCTGCGGTCAACCGATGGCAAATGCCGGATATGAGCGGGACACGTTGGGCACCACGAGGCATTTTATCGAAACTTTCGCTACATATGACTATGTGGTGGCTCCCTCGGGTAGTTGCGTAATCCACGTAAAAGAGCATTCTCCTAAGGTGGAAGGGCTGGAGAAAGAGCAAGCTGAACTTCATGATAAGATCTTTGAATTTACCGAATTCCTCACCGATATTCTTGGAATTGAAAAACTGGAAGGCTGTTTCCCTCACCGGATTGGCTTTCACTCATCTTGTCATGGACAGCGGGGATTGCGTCTGGCTTCAAGTTCCGAACTCCAGGAGCCTGAATTCAATAAAGCCAAAAAATTACTGCAGAATTTTCGGGGTTTGGAATGGGTGGAGTTGAGCCGAAAGGATGAATGCTGCGGCTTTGGAGGCACTTTCTCCGTAAGCGAGGAAGCTCTTTCAGTGCAGATGGGCAAAGATCGATTGACAGATCATATTTCGCACCAAGTCGAGATTTTAACCGGGGGAGACATGTCTTGCATCATGCATCTACAGGGAATCGCCTCCAGACAAAAGGAACAAATCCAGTTTAAGCATCTTGCGGAAATTTTAAACGAAGCCATGGCATGAGTCACCCTGAAGAAGCTGCGGAATTTTTGAAAAACTCAGCCAAATCCAAATGGCATGATGAAACGCTTTGGTTTATCCGGGACAAACGGGATAAAATAAGCCATACCGTCCCAGAATGGGAAGAATTGCGGGAGCTCGCCTCCTCGATCAAGGATAATGTGCTTGGGAATCTGGCGGATTATTTGGAAGAATTTGAGCAAAATGCTACTAAAAATGGAATCAAAGTCCATTGGGCCGTGGATTCTCAGGAACATAATGAAATTGTACTGTCTATTCTTAGAGAAAAAGAATGTAAATCCATAGTCAAGAGTAAATCCATCCTGACGGAAGAGTGCCATCTCAATCCCTTTTTGGAAAAAAATGACATCGAAGTAGTCGATACCGACCTGGGTGAGCGAATTGTTCAATTTTTGGGTCAGCCTCCCAGCCATATTGTGTTGCCAGCCATTCATCTGAAGAAAGGAGAAATCTCGGAACTTTTCCATGAAAAGCTCCACACGGAAAAGGGCAATGAAGATCCATATTACCTGACCCAGGCGGCTAGACATCACCTTAGGGAAAAATTCCTCAAAGCGAAAGCTGCAATCACCGGAGTGAATTTTGGAGTAGCTGAGACAGGTGAGTTTGTCGTCTGCACCAATGAGGGAAATGCCGATATGGGCGTGCACTTGGCAGATACGCACATTGCCTGCATGGGAATCGAGAAGATCATTCCAAAACGGAAACATCTTGGGGTATTTCTTCGGTTGCTCGCCCGATCGGCAACGGGACAAAACATCACGAATTACAACTCCCATTTTCGCAGTCCGGCCCCCGGTAAAGAAATTCACTTGATCTTGGTGGATAATGGAAGGACTGCACAACTTGGCAGGGAAAATTTCCGCAATTCGCTCAAATGTATTCGATGCGGAGCCTGTATGAATACCTGTCCGATCTATCGTAGAAGTGGCGGATTCAGCTACAAAAGCACAGTTCCCGGACCGATTGGCTCGATTCTTTCGCCCGGTTTGGATCTGAAAAAACACAGCAGTTTGCCTTTTGCCTCCACCCTTTGTGGAAGTTGCAGCGATGTATGCCCGGTCAAAATCAATATTCATGAACAGCTTTACCTTTGGCGACAGGAAATCACCAAAACCCAAAACCATTCTCTGAAGAGTCTCTCGATGAAGTTGGGAAACGGAATTTTAAAAAGTCCGCTGAGCTATAAATTTTCAGGGAAGATCATGCGTCTGGCTTTGAAAAACCTTCCAAAATCTGTCATATACAACCCATTGAACGTCTGGGGTAAAAACAGGGACTTGCCTGAGGTTCCTGAAGAAAGCTTCAAGGAATGGTATCAAAAGAATCGAAAATGAACAGTCGAGAAAGTATACTCCGAGAAATCCGGGAATTGAACCTCAAACAAAAATCCCTGCCGGAAATACCTGATTTTGCAGGGGCTGAAAATCTGGCAGAAAGCTTCCAAAATGCAATCATCGGGAATAAGGGGGAAATATTATCTGCAGTCGATCTGATTGTCAAAATTGAATCCCAAGCTTATTCTAAGATTTTTTCAGCTTTGAAAGAATTCGAAAATTTTTCCACTGAAACGTTGCCTCAGGATCCCCATGCATTTTCTGATTTGGATCTGGCCATCCTGAAAGGACAATTTGGGGTAGCAGAAAACGGAGCGATTTGGTTAGATGATGCTGACTTAGGATTACGGGCAATCCCTTTTATCACGGAGCATCTGGTCATCCTACTTGACAGAAAAGCATTAGTTCCCACCATGCACCAGGCTTATGATCGGATTGGAAACCAACATTCAGGCTTCGGATTATTTATTGCTGGCCCCTCCAAGACAGCCGATATCGAGCAATCCTTGGTTATCGGAGCCCATGGAGCAAAAAGTCTGATGGTAATTTGGAGGTAAATTCACCACCTTTTTTGACCTATATTTTTACTTTTTAGAATGAAGAGCGATGCGATTGCCTTCCGAATCGATGAAAACCCCCATGTAACCTACTTCCGGAGAAATCATCCGCTTGGGGATCTTAACCTCGCCACCAGCTTCCTCTACCCGATTGAGCTCTAGTTCAAGATCCTCTGAAGAAAGGTAAATCAAAACGCCGGCATGATTGCTCGGTTCGTAGAATTGCTTCTGATAAACCAAAGTTCCGTTTGCGCCTTCCTTGTTTTCTCCTTCAGGAAACCAAGCCATCTGAAGATCTCCCATCACATGCTTATCCAGTTTGCATTCAAAAACCCGCTCATAGAATTTGATCGCTCTGTCCATTTCCCGCACCGGAATCTCAAACCAATCTATTTTAATTGATTTCATAACTTGAAATGTTTTAGTGTAAAAACTGATCTAATTAAACTACACTCTAGTCAATTTGATCGGGTAAGTCTTACCCGCATTCCATTGGCAGACGTAGATATTTTCATCCTGATCGATACAGACATCGTGGCAATGCTTAAAAACCGGTTCAGACTGTACCATCAATTGCAATTCCCCATTACGATATTCTGGCGCTGTACCCCCTGGATTGGACACTACTTGATTATTCTGATCCAGGATGGTCACAAAACCTGAATTGTCCATTTGCTCCAGATATTTCAATCTGGACCAACAGACTCCTGCATATAGATTTTCACCATGGATTACCGGTCGACATACGAAAGCTCCGGGCAGAAAAATGGTTTCCAAATAGTCTCCATCCAATGTAAATCGTTTGAAAGAATTATGTCCGCGGGAGGTACACAGCAGTGTCGCCTCCTTCCCTCCTCTTTGGTCGATGGCAATACCGTGAGCCGTTTTGAATTGGGCATCTCCATGCCCGTCGCCTCCGAATTTCCGGATAAATTTCCCATTTCGGTCGTATTGAAGGAAGAACTGTGAGCCATACCCATCTGCGATGTAAAGGTCTCCATTGGGAGCCACAGCAGTCTCGGTGGGAGTCCAGCGCATTTTATTGGTATAGATTCCTTCAACGATCGGTGACACGATCTCCGAAACAATCTGACCTGTCAGGGTTGTTTTTAATACTCTGCCTCCATTGTCTGTGATCCACAAATACTCCGCATCACCTTCGTCCACAAGCGATAATCCATGAGCCCGATCCAGACCCAGTGTCCAGGTGTCCAACAATTTCCCGGATTGATCATAGATGATGACATTATTCTTTACCTCATCGGTGAGAAGTATCATCCGGCCTTTCCGATCCATTACCATTTCGTGACAATTGACAACCGGAACTTGATCGGGATCAAGATTGCCCCAGCCAGGATCGATTTTGTATTTAAAATCCCCATGTCCCAAAACCTGGTTTTGGGAGGCAAAAAGAGATAAATCGGGTTTGAGCGTCATTGCTAGTCCAATCAAGGTGGATTTTTGGAGGAATTTTCTTCGGTTAGAATCCATGTTCAGGTTCATTACTTCAATTTATGGATTTTGTCTGAAAAGCTATTCAGAAATTTAGGAAAGCCGATCCTTTCATTGCTTGATTTTCAATCTTGGTTTAGAAAATAAATAACAGTTTTTTGCTTAGTTTAGAACAACAAATCAGCAACAAACATGAAACTCAAGCACATCCTATTTCTGACATTTCTTGTTATTTCCTCTCAGGTTAAATCTCAGGAAATTGCGCTACAGATGTATTCCCTGCGGAACGAAATGAAGGTCGATCCGGTCAAATACCTCCACATGATCCCTGAAATGGGCATTTATAATTTAGAAGGTGGAGGAGGCTATGGCCTTTCTGATGCAGAATATGCCGCCATCCTCAAAGAAAACGGATTAAAAACCATAGGCGTGGGAGCTGATTACAATCAGTTGACCCGGGACCTTTCTCCAATAATTGAAAATGCGAAAAAAGCAGGCGCAGCATACGCGACCTGTTATTGGATTCCTCACGCTGAAGGGCCCATCAGCCTGGATGAGATCAAAGTAGCTACCGCCTTATTCAATCAAGCCGGAAAGACGCTTGCAGAGGAAGGTATCACGCTACTTTACCATCCGCATGGCTACGAATTTGTCAAAGATCAGGGCCAGGTCCCCATGGAATACATGTTGAAAAATGCCGAAAATTTCGCTTTCAATCTGGATGTTTTTTGGGTTAAAATGGGCGGAGGAGATCCGCTCAAAATCATGAAAAAATACCCTGGCAAATTTCCTATTCTCCATCTGAAGGATCGGGCGAAAGGTACTTCAGGAAGACCTGATGGCCGTGGAGATGTGGAAACCAATGTCGTCCTGGGCACAGGAGATATCGATATCGCAGGCATCATCAAAGAAGCAAAAAAACAAGGCACTGCTTATCTGACTATCGAAGATGAAAGTTCCAGATCTGTCACCCAGATCCCACAGAGCGTAAAATTCATCCAAACAATTCTAAATAAGTAAAAGAATTCATCAAGCTCGTGAAAAAGGTGATCTATCCTGCTAATCTCAGATAATCATCAAGATTCTTTATGAATAATCAATTTGGAAAAAAACATCGTTTGCAATTATTTAGTTAGCTTTCAAAAAAAATAAATCAAATGAAAAACATTAAATTCTTTACCCTTGCCTTTGCCCTAATGATGGCAATCTCAAGTACTTCTTTTGCCCAACTGCAAGTTCCGGCTGCGAGTCCGGCAGCTTCTGTATCACAGGTAGTTGGATTCACAAAAATCAGCATTGACTACTCCTCACCCGCCGTGAAGGGAAGAAAGATCTTCGGAGAAATCGAAAAATACGGTGTGACCTGGAGAGCTGGTGCCAATGCCCAAACTATCATCGAATTCAGCACAGGTGTCAGCGTAGCAGGAAAAAATCTAAGAGCTGGAAAATATTCTATTTTCATTACCCCTATGGAATCAGGGGACTGGACAGTTCACTTGAATAGCAAAGCTGCATCTGTATTTGCTTACATGAAAGATGGTAAAATCGATGAAGAAGCAGTGGCGAAAGACGATGCGGTTTCATTCAAAGTAACGCCTAATATGGCTGCAGACGCAATGGAGCGATTGACCTATTGGATTTCTGCCGGTAATAATAAGGTGGCGACAGTTTCTTTTGCCTGGGACAAAGTAAGACTTTCCTTCCCTGTGGATACTCAGGTAGATCAGAAAATTGAGAGCTTCAAAGGAGCTTTTTAATGCACAACTATTCAGATTCAAAGTCTTTAAATTTAAATACCCGGATCATCAGATTCGGGTATTTTCCTTTAGATAGATTATCGCTGAAAAAGAAACAGAATGCTTAAGCGACCTCAAACTGAAAAAGAAGAATTCTACAATGCGCTCAGCCATGGTGTTGGATTTTTTCTGGGATTGATCGGCATCCCTATTTTATTGATGAAAATTGACTATCAGGCAAATACGGACATGTTTTTGGCAAGCGTGGCATTCGGATTGGGAATTCTGATGGTCTATTCCAGCAGCACACTATATCATTTGGCGATGCCTGGACATCGGAAAGACCACTTCCAAAAAGCCGATCATATCTCTATATATTTTCTGATTGCAGGATCTTATTCACCCATGATTTTGACCGTATTGCCATCCGGACAGGCATACCTCTTTCTCTCGATTCTGTGGACTTTTGTCTTGGCAGGATCGATCTTCAAGTTTTTTTTAGCCGGTAAGTATAAGTTTGTGTCAATCTTATTGTACCTGATGATGGGATGGATCTCTGTGTTTTTACTGAAGGCCATGTGGACTCATCTCAGCGGGGAAATTCTCTCCTGGATCCTGGTTGGTGGTCTAAGCTATACCTTAGGCGTTTATTTTTATATAAAAAGCAATCGCCCCTATTTCCATAGCATTTGGCATGTATTTGTCCTGGTTGGGACCATTTCTCATTTCATAGCTATATTTTTTATAGTTTAGTCCTACAACCCAACCATTAGACTTGTTCTCCTTTTTTCAACAAGTCAGGGCAGTAGAGAAGTTGAAAAATTCAAATTGCTTCGGGGGAACAAGAATAAAAAGTAAACTCAAGTAAAAGCAGGGTAAAAAAGCATGAATGAAAGTAACTCACCCAAGTATCAAACTATTTTTTCCATTGAGTTCAAGGACATTTTCACAAACTGTATTTTGCTTTTGAAATCAGCAAAATAGTAGATTTTATTAATTCAGATTTTTGGGAATTATAAAATTTGGTAAAGTCTTTTTTCGTTATTTATTTAATATCATGAATGAATCCAAATCAAAAGCCCAAGATCTTATTCCTGAGAATGAGATGGAAAGATTAATCGCCTTAAATGATCTAGACTTGGATTATCTTGATTTGGAAGAGAACCTGTCTGATCTGACCAAGTTGGCGGCAAAAATTGCAGGAACAGAAATATCTTTGGTCAATTTGATAGATCACCATACCCAATGGAGTGTTTCTTTCCATGGAAAACCCCTGGACCCCATGCCTCGGGAAGATTCAGTTTGCCAATATCTCGCTTTTGACCCAAGTAAATCCGATCTGGAAATCCATAATTTGGCTGAAGACGCCCGATTCCAGGATAAATTTTATGTTACAGGCGATCCAAACCTTCGGTATTATTATGGTATTCCGTTAAAAATTTCTGATGAAATCAGCATTGGCGGACTTTGCGTTTTAGATTCGGAATTTAAAGAGTTAAGTCCTGAGAAAAAGGAAATGCTCTCTATCATAGCGAAAGAAGTGGTCAACAGATTAAAAATCTACTACGCTGTTGAGAACCTGAAGAAGCGCGTTCACGAAACTCAGCAGGTAAAAAAGAAACTTGCTCATGATATCCGTGGTCCGATAGGAGGTATTATTGGTTTGGCAGAAATCATACAACTCCAAGGGGATAAAAATAAATTAGAAGAAGTACTGGAATTCATCAATCTGATCCGAAAAAGTGGAAAATCACTGTTGGAATTGGCAGATGAAATTTTAACCCAGGATTATGAAGGTGGAAAAGCTGAATCAGAAGCTAAGGCTGGTGAGGTCACTCTCAAAACAGTCAAATCAAAAATAAAGACCATGTTTGACCCGCAGGCACTGGTTAAAAATATTCAATTTGAAGTTGAAACAATAGCTCCTAATGCTGAAGTCCCGATTCCAAAAAGTAAGATCCTTCAGATTCTGGGTAATCTTATCTCAAACTCAATCAAGTTTACCCCCTACGGAGGCGAAATCCGCGTCAAACTGGATTTTCAAATTGATGAAATTAATAAAACCCTAATTCTTGAGGTAAAGGATTCCGGAACAGGAATGGATGAATCCAAAATTCAGGAAATCTTGAGTGGCAAAGGAAAATCGACTGAGGGCTCTATGGGAGAGAAAGGCTATGGTTTTGGTTTAAATCTGGTTTTGCATCTAGTCGATTCTCTAAAGGGAAAATTGGAGTTGGAATCATTTCCGGACAAGGGAGCACATTTTAAAATCACCATCCCCTTGAAATAAGATCTGTTTCAGTATGCTCATTTGAGGATTTTTTTCCTAATTATCTCCGGAGAATACCCTGAGTTTTTTTTGTTAATTCACTTAGAATGACCCTTGATC
>CAZFSC010000010.1:31956-47248 GCA_964521585.1 uncultured Limnohabitans sp. | reverse complement strand
AACAGTTTTGGCTAGTGGGGTGTTTTCTTTACTTAACAAAACTCAGACCGAAAATGAAAAATAAGATTTTTAAGAGCTGAAATATTTTCTCATTGGTAATTAAAATAGAAGAAAAAATGTACCTAGCGTACAAAATGCTATATTATATTAGAAAAAAATTCTTTTCAATAAATCCTGTTTAATATGGTATGATGAAATTTATTAAAGTTTTAAAAATGATTTGAAAACATCATAATTCAATTGGTGATGTTATAGAATACAAAGCAAGAGTATCGTGCATAAAAGCTTGAAATAGACTGGAAAGATTTATTTTGAATATATTATCATAAAAAATTCCACCAGATATAAACTGGTGGAATAACACATTACGTGATAAATCCAGAAATTCTCTTCTGTAAAATCTGGAAAATAGATTATCTCATTTTTCTTATTAAGCAGCACTGATTGCCAATGCAGCAAAAAAGAAGAATAAAATAGTCACCCAAAACCATATTCCAACAGCAACTGCTGCCGCATCCGGATCTGCGGTTTCCTTTGGCTGATTACTGTAATATTTTCTCAACCTCTCCCGGTCGACGGCGGTAGGTGTTGCAGCGGACAAAAGCAATGCAAACAAAAGAGCGAAAATTAAGAAATCCAGCCAGGCAATATTCCAATAAACCGGTCCTATAGGATCCGTGAGGGCTGCCAAGAACCAAATTCCGACAAATAAGATCAATATAAATGTCCATGCGGATCCCCAAGGACCTTTACTTTTAAACAAATAGTAGAATAGGAATCCTACCAAGACAGCAATTAAAATTGCTCCGATAATTTCTGACCATTCCATAGTTATGTTGCTTTAGGTTTAAATTATTGAATACTTACATTAAAATTAGTGCACTATTAAAATAATAAATTATACCTAAAAAACCTGCAATCAATTAAAATTTTATGCTAGAGTTTGGATGTTCTTTTTCCGAGATTACTGCCAAAATTGAATTGTATAGGCTTATCGAATAGAATTTGATTGGAGGTATTATTGTCTTCCTATTCGGGAGTTTGATTTTTGTAAGTTTTCAAAAGGATTTCAAGTTAACTTTGATTTACTGAATTTTTTGATAAATAGATTCAGTATTTGTATTCTTTACTATAAACCAAAAAGCTGTAATATGAAAAAGATACTTCCTGCAACATTTATCCTCTTTTACTTTAGTATTATTTTCTGCTTTGCACAGCAACCAAAACCTGAGGAAGAACTACTTGCTTTATCAACTGCCAAATGGAAATGGATGTCTGATAAGGATGTAAATCAACTTGAAAAATTATTTGACGAAAAGGCAAAATTTGTCCATATGAGTGGTACCTGGACTACCGATCGGGAACTGGAAATCATCGAAACCGGAAGCATCTGGTACAAACAAGCTATAGTCCATGATAGGGCTGTGAGCATTTTTAATGATACAGGGATTGTATGGAATCGAATTACCCTTATTGCAGTAGTTAGAGGACAAGAAGTATCCAATGAATTTACAGTGACTGAAGTATATCAAAAACAAGATGCCATTTGGAAAATGCTGGCATTAACCTTTAGTAGTGTCCGGGACACTCATGAGATTGAAAAGTAGATATCATTTTTTATTCCGTATAGCTGTGTATTAGAGATAAAGTAGGCTGAATTTATCAAGTTTGAAATAGCGTGATTTTCAAAATCATCTTGACCTTCAGGCATTTCTGTTTGAATTATATAAGGTTTTCAACTTGAAAAATTTTAATTTTAGAGTATACCCCCTTAATTATGGCCATTATAAATTTAAATATCAACGGAAAATCCCAACAGGTCGATGTAGATCCCAGTACTCCTATGCTTTGGGTTTTAAGAGATCATTTGGATTTGATCGGTACGAAATACGGCTGTGGAATCGCACAATGTGGAGCCTGTACTATCCATTTGGATGGAAATGCTGTTCGATCTTGCCAACTCCCGGTATCTGCAGCAGAAAATGGTAAAATCACAACGATTGAAGGCCTTTCTGAGGAAGGAGACCATCCTGTACAGCAAGCTTGGATAGCGCATGATGTCCCGCAATGTGGCTATTGCCAAGCAGGGCAAATCATGACTGCTGCCGCATTACTTAAGCAGAACCCCAGTCCAAGCGATGAGGAAATCGAAAACGCAATGAATGGAAATATCTGTCGCTGTGGAACCTACCTTAGAATCAAAGCCGCTGTGAAAACTGCTTCCCAAAACCTATAAATCACGGACATGACAACTGTTAATACAAAATTGAACCGAAGATCATTTTTGAAAGTATCGGCTCTGGCCGGAGGTGGGATGATGCTCAGCTTTAGTTGGCTGGCCGGATGCAAGCCTACCTCAAAAGAGGCATTGACCATGCCCAAAGAATGGTTTGAATTAAACAGTTACATCAAAATCGGTGAAAATGGAGCAGTTACATTATTTTCTCCAAATCCTGAATTTGGTTCAAATGTCAAAACCTCCATGCCGATGATCTTGGCGGAGGAGCTGGATACCGATTGGAGTCATGTTTTTGTAGAACAGGCGGATTTTTTTCCAGAGCGATTTGATCGGCAATTTACAGGAGGAAGTCAGGGAATACGCCAAGGCTGGACTCCTTTGAGGACTGCAGGTGCCACTGCGAGACAAATGTTAATACTCGCAGCTGCCAAAAACTGGAATGTACCTGTTGCAGAAATAACCACATCTTCTGGCATGTTATACCACGAAGGCTCTGGAAAAAAGGCCAATTATGGTGAAATGTCCTCACTGGCTGCCACAATGGAGGTGCCTGAAGAAGTGACTTTGAAAGAGATGAAGGATTTCAAAATCATCGGTAATTCTAAGAAGAACGTAGATGGTATTAAGATTGTCACCGGAAAGCCTCTATTTTCAATCGATCACAAAGTAGAAGGAATGAAATATGCAGCCGTGGTTACTCCACCGGCTTTTGGAATGAAATTAAAATCCTTCGATAAAAGCTCTATTGCAGGAATGGCAGGAATCCAAGACGTCTTCCCTATACAGCTTTTTAAGGAGGACTATGCTAGAAACTTTTTTGATACTACCACTTTTCCAGAAATTCTGGCTATAGTGGGAAACTCGACTTGGGAGGTGATTCAAGCAAAGAAAAATCTGCTTGTAGAATGGGAAAAAGCCCCAGAGAGTTCGTATCAATTAGATGCGAGAGGCGCAAAGATTACGATCAAAGTTCCTGAAGGATTGGAAAATACAAGTGAGCACAAATCCCAGATGGAAGAGTACATTCGAAAGCCGGGTGTGGTAGCCCGGCGGGATGGCGATCCGGAAGCTGCTTTCAAAAAGGCAGCAAAAATTCTCGAAAGGACCTATTCAGCACCGTTTTTGGCACATAATACCATGGAGCCAATGAATTGTTTTGCTGATGTGAAGGGGGATAAAGCTGTGATTTATGGACCTACCCAAGCCCCTGAGTTTATAATCAACACCCTTTCCCAGGCACTGGAAATGCCAAAAGAAAATATCCAGATCAACCTCGCGCGAATGGGAGGTGGATTTGGTAGGCGAGCTTATAGTCATCATATGGTAGAAGCAGCTTTGATTTCTCAAAGAATTCAGGCGCCTGTTAAAATGATTTATACCCGGGAAGATGACATGAGTAATGGGGTCTATCGTCCTGCTTATTCGGCTACCTATCGGGCAGCATTGGATGAAAATAATAATCTGCTAGCGCTCCATGTGAAAGCAGGCGGAGTACCAGAATCCCCCCTTCATGCGAATCGCTTCCCGGCGGGTGCTTTGGACAATTACCTGGCCGAAGGATTTGATATCCCTTCAAATATTACCATCGGAGCATTTCGTGCGCCTCGTTCCAATTTTATCGCCGGAGCAGAGCAATCCTTTCTGGATGAGCTTGCGGAAGAAATGGGAAAAGATCCAATTGAATTTAGGTTGGAATTACTTAAACGTGCAGAAACGAACCCGGTGGGAGAAAGAAACGACTATGATCCCAAGCGTTATGCTGGTGTTTTGGAATTAGTTAGAGAAAAATCGAACTGGGGTCAAAATACACCTGACATCCACCGGGGAGTTTCGGCCTATTTCTGTCATAATTCTTATGTTGCCGAGGTGGTGGATACAATCATAAAAAATAATCAGCCTGTTGTGGCAGCTGTTTATGCAGCCGTTGACTGTGGTGTAGTCGTAAATCCGGATGCTGCAGCCAATATGGGAGAAGGGGCAATAGTGGATGGCATAGGTAATGCATTTTTTGGAGAAATGACTTTTGAAAACGGTGAGCCTACCAAGCGAAACTTTGACAAATATCGAATGATCCGGCAGCAGGAATCACCAAAGAAAATTGAAGTGCATTTCGTACAAAGTAAGGAGGATCCAACCGGTCTTGGAGAACCCCTCTTCCCTCCTGTTTTCGCAGCTTTAGGCAATTCATTGTACAAAGCAACTGGAAAACGATTGTATGAGCAACCTTTCCAACCGCAGCTTCTTGAGATGGAAAATCTGAAAATGTGATAAAATAAGAAGCAGGAAAAAAATTCTAAGTTGAATATTATTTGGGGACTAACAGTCCCCATTTATTTTGCAGGTCTCATCCTCATCTTTTGTATTCATCTGAATCGACTGATTTGCATCCTCAAATTCACTCCAAGCCTTTTCCAAAGTTTGGGAAAATACCTCATCTGGTTGTGCGCCTGAGATTCCGAATTTTCGGTCAAAAACGAAAAAAGGAACTCCCCTAACGCCCAACTGCCTGGATTCATAGATATCAGCATCCACTTCAGCATCCAAGGCATTGGATTCAAGCATTCTTTTGACGTCAGCTTCGATCAATCCAAGTTCAGAGGCAAGATTTACTAAGGTTTCTAGGTCATCGATATTTTTGCCTTCTTTGAAATAGGCCGAAAGTAATCGCTCTTTCATTACATTCCCTTTGCCTGATTTTTGAGCAAGATGAATCAATTGATGAGCCCGTCTGGTATTGGCCACCACTGCTTTTTCAAAATCAAATTCCAAACCTTCCGATTTTGCCATTTCGGTCACATTATCGGTGATCTCCTTGGTCTGTTCCATGGACCAGCCTTTGGAAGAAGCCAAATGAGCTAAGGTGCTGATAGTGGGATCCGTTTTTTGGTCTGGATTAAGCTGGAAACTCTTCCATTCGATCTGGACAGCCTCTTTGTGAGGAAAGTCAGCAAGGGCTTTTTCTATTTTTCTTTTACCGATGTAGCAAAAAGGACAAACTACATCCGACCATATTTCTATTTTCATCTGTTTATAATTCTTTTTAAGTTGTCAGATGGAATCTCGCATGGTTAATTATCATCATTCTATATGACGCTAGCGTAATGCTCGATTTCATATCATTTACTTGAAAGAAAATAGAATTTTTACCCAAAGAGTTCAAAAGAAATTGAAAACCAAAGAATGTCCTTCCTGTGCCATGATGATTGATGAGAAATCAGAGATTTGTCCAATCTGTCAATTTGAGTTTCCCAAAAGAGCTCCATGGATTATTTGGCTGGCCTTTTTTCTTTTGATTGTATTCATCCTCGGCTTTATTCTCTAATCTTAATCCAAATCCTATGGACAAGCGTTCGTTCCTCAAAAATCTGGCATTCTTTGGAATCGGTTCTGGTACGATATTAAATTCTGCCGCAAGGCCAATGCCCACTTGGTCAGATCTTGATTTTTCAGCGTCTGATTTCTGGGATCAAATAAGAGCTTCCTATCGTCTCAAGCCGGATTACATTAATCTTGAAAATGGATATTATTGCTTTTTACCCGAAGAGACTTTGGAGAAGTATATCGCGCACATCCGGGAAGTAAATTATCAGGCTTCCTACTATATGCGGACTGTGCAGGTGGAGAATAAAGCAAAAAGTGCTGCAAAGCTGGCTGAATTGGTCGGTGCAAATCCGGAAGAAGTCGTGCTTACACGCAATACTACAGAGTCATTGGATTTGATAATTTCAGGATATCCCTGGAAAGCCGGAGATGAGGCCATCGCAAGTAATCAGGACTACGGAAGTATGCTTTCCATGTTTGAGCTACAGTCCCTTCGATCAGGAATCACCTTGAAAAAGATCGATATTCCCCTGCATCCTGAAAATGATGCTGAGATCGTCGCTGCATATGAGGCTGCGATTACGCCGAAAACGAGACTTTTGATGGTGCCCCACATTGTAAACATCACCGGACATATCCTTCCTGTAAAAAAAATAGCGGCAATGGCTCATAAGTATAATGTGGAAGTCATGGTAGATGGTGCCCATGCTGTAGGACATTTCAATTTTAAAATCAGTGAACTAGATGTGGATTATTATGGATCAAGCCTTCACAAATGGCTTTCGGTTCCGCTTGGTTGCGGAATGCTTTATGTGAAAAAGGATCGAATTTCTAAGCTGCAGCCGCTTTTAGCTCCCTTCGATCTGAATTTGGAGTCAATAGGGTATTTGAATCATATAGGAACACATCCGGTGGCCACAGATCTAGCGGTGATGGACGCCATCGATTTTCACGAGAAAATAGGATCAAAGCGAAAAGAGGAAAGACTGAGATACATTCAGCGTTATTGGTCTGATCAAGTCAGGGATTTACCTGGCATTCAGCTAAACACCCCCAATGATCCAAACCGCTCATGCGCGATTGCCAATGTAGGTTTAGAAGCTTATTCACCTGCTGAAATGGCAAAAATACTGATGGACAAATATCAGATTTTCACAGTGGCAATAAATGGTGCAGGCGTAAGATGTTGTAGAATATCGCCAAATCTTTATACCAGCGAGCGTGAATTGGATCAGTTTGTAATCGCACTGAAGGAGATGTCTGGGAATGTCTGATGCTTAGATTAGTTAATTGATAATTTTCACGAAATTTTTATCCGTTTATTTAGCAAAAATTCAGACTAACACCTGTTTTGCTGTACATTTCATAATAAATGAGCTGTAAGCACATTTTTTTCACAACTTTTCTTGCAATTCCTTTTCAAAGCAGTCAATTTTACCTTTCCAAATGAACTACTTGACGAAAATAGCGCTATCCAACCAGCAGTCCTTCTTTCAGGGAACTGTGGTGAACGCATTTTCATTTTTTGCTCCTGTTGTGAGGAGATATAGGTTTATCATTAGGGCTTGACCCTTACGAACCATTGATTTTCCTTCGCGGAAAATTTTCTCGCCCTTTATTTCCTTGACTTAATTCTAATTCCCCGGAGCTTTCGGACTTATACATGCATTCATCCATGGATAATATTTCATTTCAAATTCTAATCGCCAATTCCAGCCATAAGGTATATTCCACTCAGATCACTGACGAGATGGAAAACTCTGCCAAAGCAAGAGGTACCGGAATCGCTAAGCGTACTCCAGAATACGTGGAGACTAAGATGGACGAAGGAAAGGCAGTTATAGCCCTCACTGCTGATGGTACTTGGGCAGGCTTCTGCTATATCGAAGCTTGGGGACACGGGAAGTATGTCGCAAACTCCGGTTTGATTGTAGCGCCAGAGTTTCGGAAGTATGGACTTGCCCGTAAAATCAAGCGCGAAATATTCAAGCTAAGTCGAAAAAAATATCCTGACTCGAAGATTTTTGGCCTCACAACCGGTGCTGCCGTAATGAAAATCAATTCCGAACTAGGCTATATCCCGGTTTCTTATTCCGATTTGACGGATGACGAGGCATTCTGGAAAGGATGTCAAAGCTGCGTGAATTACGAAATCCTGATGAGCAAAAACAGACAAAATTGCATTTGTACAGCGATGCTGTTTGATCCACATGCGAAGAAAAATCAAACTGAAGAGTTGGCTCTTCGTGAGGATTTTAAGCAGGAACTCAACTTATTCAACCGATGGGTAAGACTTAAGAAATATGTGATGCTTAAATTGACAAAATCGAAAGATTCGATCAACAGCTTCTTTTTATAATCTGAATCCTTATAAACAGGTAAACCTATTAAAAAATGAAAAAAATCGTTTTGGCTTATAGTGGAGGCCTTGATACCACATTTTGCGCACTGCATCTTTCCAAGGAACTCGGTTATGAAGTTCATGCTGTGATAGTGAATACCGGAGGTTTTTCAAAGGAAGAATTGAAAGCGATTGAAAACAGGGCCAATAAATTAGGTGTGGCTTCCTTCCATATCCTTGATGTGGTAGAGGCCTACTATCAGGAAGTGATCAAATATCTGGTTTTTGGGAATGTATTGAAAAATCAGACATATCCCCTATCTGTGTCTGCCGAGCGGATTCTTCAGGCCAAATCTCTGGCTGAATATGCCAAGTCCATCGGTGCGAAGGCAGTGGCGCATGGATCAACTGGGGCTGGAAATGACCAGGTTCGTTTTGACATGATTTTCCAAACCATCGTTCCTGACATCGAAATCATCACCCCTATCCGTGATTTGAAGCTCTCACGTCAGGAAGAAATCGAATACCTAAAAGAACATGGTGTGGAGATGAATTTTGAGAAAGCCGCATATTCGATCAACAAAGGAATCTGGGGTACTTCAGTCGGAGGAAAGGAGACTTTGACTTCGTCTGATTACCTTCCCGAGGAAGCTTGGCCCACACAAGTAACTTCACATGAGCCAAAAGAAATCAGTTTGAATTTTGTTCAAGGTGAATTAATGGGTGTCAATGGCAAGGATTATCAAACGGCTGTGGAAGCAATTCAGGCCGTACAGGAGCTGGCAGGTCCTTATGGCATCGGCAGAGATATCCACGTGGGAGATACCATTATCGGGATTAAAGGTAGAGTAGGTTTTGAAGCAGCTGCTCCCTTGATAATCATTAAAGGTCACCAACTTTTGGAAAAACATACACTCACCAAATGGCAGCTGTTCTGGAAAAACCAATTGGCAGAATTCTATGGTAATCACTTGCACGAGGGTCATTACCTTGATCCTGTCATGCGAAACCTAGAGGCTTTTCTTGCTGATACACAGACTTATGTCAATGGTGAAGTTCGTGTATTACTTCAGCCTTATCGATTCACCCTTCTTGGTATCAAATCTCCAAATGACCTCATGTCCAATAAGTTTGGTAGCTATGGGGAAATGAACAAAGGCTATACCGCTGAAGATGTCAAAGGCTTTACCCGAATACTTGGAAACCAAACTTCCATCTTCCATAAAGTAAACAGCAACGATGAAGCGAATTAAAACAGCCATCATCGGTGCAGCTGGATATACAGGTGGAGAATTGCTCCGTCTTTTAGTCCATCATCCTGCGTGCGAGTTGGTGTATGTCCATAGCAATAGTCAAAAAGGGAAAAAAGTATCTGAAGTCCACCCCGATTTGATCGGAGATTGTGAGCTGTCCTTTACGGATGAAGTAATGAAAGAGGGAATCGAAGCAGTATTTTTGGGACTTCCCCATGGAGAAACAAAAGGTTTCCTGGAGAAAAATAAATTTGAGAATGACACCGTGATTATTGATTTATCCACTGATTTCAGAAATGAATCGGAAGGGTTTGTCTATGGACTTCCGGAAGTCAATCTTTCCAAAATCAAATCCGCCAATCGAATTGCCAATCCCGGTTGCTTTGCGACAGCAATCCAATTGGCACTGCTTCCGGCTATTGCATCAGGTTGGAGTAATCAAACGATTCATATCTCCGGAATAACGGGAAGTACAGGTGCAGGAAAGAAATTGGCTGATACGTCGCACTTCAGTTATAGAACGGGCAATATGTCAGTTTATAAGCTATTCGACCACCAACATTTGGCCGAAATTTCCCAGACATTTTCGCAGGTAAATGGGGCGTTTAACTCCGAATTGCTTTTCGTTCCCTATCGCGGCAATTTCTCCAGGGGGATTTGGATTACAGCATACCTACCGTTTGAGGGAAAGGTTGATGAGGCTTTCCAAGTTTACCGGGATTTCTATTCAGATGCAGCATTTACACATATTTCCGAAACGGAAATTGACCTTAAACAGGTCATAAATACCAATAAATGCATTCTTCATCTTCAGGTAAAAAATGGGCAACTGATAATCTATGCAGCGATCGATAATCTGTTAAAAGGTGCTTCGGGACAGGCAGTTCAGAATTTCAATTTAGCTTTTGGTTTAGATGAGAAGGAAGGCCTTAGGCTAAAAAGTATTGCATTTTAATAAGGACTTTAAACACTTAAAGCTGAATTCTCAGTCTTAAATCCGAAATCAGACCATGAAATTATTTGACGTCTATCCCCTTATGCCGGTGACCATCGAACGGGCCCAGGGAGCCCGGCTTTGGGATGATCAAGGCCAGGAATTTCTGGACCTTTATGGTGGACACGCTGTGATCTCCATCGGTCATACGCATCCCCACTTTGTAAAGCGGATCAAAGAACAACTCGATCAGATTGCTTTCTATTCAAATTCAGTTCAAATTCCTATTCAAAGGCTATTTGCGACTAAATTGGGGGAACTTTCAGGGCTAAGCGATTATCACCTATTCCTTTGTAATTCCGGTGCAGAAGCCAATGAAAATGCGTTAAAAATGGCATCTTTTGCCACAAAAAAATCTGGATTTATCTCTTATTCAGGTGCTTTTCATGGGAGAACTTCTGCTGCGGTAGCACTTACCGATAATCCTAAAATCATTGCTCCCTGCAATGAGCGAAAGGATTTCCATATCCTTCCTTTGGAGGATCTTCAGGCTACCGAAGAAATTCTCAAGACTGAAGAAATTGCCGGCATCATCATCGAAGGCATTCAGGGTGTCGGAGGTATCCAAGTACCCTCTTCAGATTTTCTTCTAGGGATAGCTGAATTAGCTAAGTCTTACGGCGCCAAATTGATATTGGATGAAGTTCAATCCGGTCACGGACGTACAGGTAAATTCTTTGCACATCAGTGGGTCGAAGGACTCAGACCAGATTTGGTCAGCATGGCAAAAGGCATGGGTAATGGATTTCCTATCGGAGGGATATTAATCTCGCCTGAATTCAAAGCCGATTATGGAATGCTTGGGACCACTTTTGGTGGAAATCATTTGGCTTGCGCCGCAGGACTGGCAGTTTTGGAAGTTTTGGAATCGGAAAAATTAATTCCCACAGCGAATGAACTTGGAACTAGATTGATGGAGGAGTTAAAAGAAATACCGGGAGTAACTGAAGTACGGGGAATAGGCCTAATGATCGGAATAGATCTGGATAGAGATGCGGGACCCGTTCGGACAGAACTAGTTCAGAAATACCACATTTTCAGTGGAAGTGCTGCCGGCAAAAATACCATTCGACTACTTCCACCTTTAAATATTGAATGGAATCAGTTAAATTCGTTTGTAATAGCTTTAAGAGAAATACTTAGCTAATCAATTTCAGTTTGAATAGAATGACAAATAATATTAGCCAAATAAAACATTTTACCAAATTTGAATCTTTTGACTTAGGGAATCATTTAATCGATTCAGCCCTTCAATATAAAGCGAATCCTGATTTGGACAGACAAAAAGGAAAAGGAAAGCGAATCGGATGTATTTTCCTAAATCCATCTTTACGAACAAGAGTAAGCACTCAATTAGCCGCTTTAAATCTTGGGATGGATCCTATTATTCTGAATATGGATAAAGAAGGCTGGGCACTGGAGATGAAAGAAGGAGTGACTATGAACCGGGGCACTGTAGAGCATATTAAAGATGCAGCAGGAGTCTTGGGATCGTATTTTGATATATTGGCTATCCGTGCATTTCCTTCGCTAACCAATCGGGAGGAAGATGTCACAGATTATGTATTCAATCAATTTGCAAAATATTCCGGCAAGCCAGTCATCAGTTTGGAGTCTGCAATCCGGCATCCGCTACAAAGTCTTGCAGATCAAATCACCATGCGAGAGCAGTGGAAAGCCTCATCTAAACCTAAAGTGGTCTTAACCTGGGCACCCCACATCAAAGCCATCCCTCACGCCGTTGCCAATAGCTTTGCAGAATGGACGCTGGGAATGGATCATGATCTGACTATCGTACATCCTAAAGAGTATGAGTTGGATGAAGAATTCACTAAAGGAGCCAAAATTCTATATAACCAGAAGGAAGCATTGGAAGGAGCGGATTTTGTTTACGTAAAGAACTGGTCCTCCTTCAATTCTTATGGTAATATCCTTGAAACGGATCCTTCCTGGATGCTCACCGAAGATCATCTAAAAAATGCGCCGAATGCTAAAGTCATGCATTGTCTCCCGGTAAGACGAAACCTTGAGCTTTCCGATGAGATTCTGGATAGCAATCGTTCGTTAGTGCAGGAGCAGGCAAACAACCGAATTTTTGCAGCGCAGGCAGCAATTAGCTATCTTCTGGATCAGTAAACTAGCTTATTATGAAAATCAGCGTTATTAAAATTGGAGGAAATGTCATTGATTTTCCTGATAAACTGGATGAATTCCTTGGACTCTTTGCCAAGTTTCCAGGACACAAAATTTTGGTTCACGGTGGTGGAGTAATGGCTTCCCGGTTTGGAGAGTCGCTAGGCGTTATGCCTGAAATGGTAGACGGCAGACGAATTACTGACAAGGATACGTTGGACATTGTGACGATGGTGTACGCTGGATTGATCAATAAAAATATTGTAGCCAAACTCCAGGCCCTTCATGTAAATGCCATAGGAATGACTGGTGCAGATGGAAATATTATCCGCTCAAACAGACGCTCAATCAAAGATATAGATTATGGTTATGTGGGTGATATTCAAGAGATAAATACCTCCCTGATTGATCATTTACTTTCAGGGGATTTGCTTCCGGTGATCAATGCCATTACTCATGATGGAAAAGGTCAGTTGCTTAATACGAATGCAGACAGCATTGCCTCCGCATTGGCTACCAGTCTGGCCGAAGATCATCAGGTCAACCTCTATTATTGTTTCAATAAAAGCGGAGTTTTAATTGATGAGAAAAATGAAAATTCAATTATTCCCCTGATCAATGAGGACATTTACAAGGAACTTAAAAAAGAAAGAGTGATCCATTCCGGAATGATTCCTAAGTTGGACAATGCTTTCGAAGCCCTTCAGAAAGGTGTGAATTATGTGTGGATCGGGAAAGCAGAGAATCTTCATTTGGCCGCCAAAGGAAAATTGTCCGGAACCATTATCGAACAGCATCGCTATGACCTTTATTGATTCGGAAAAGTGAAAAACTATACTCTGCTTTACCAAGAGGCAGTTGATCTACTGGCCCAGCTGATTGAGACGCCTTCCTTTTCCAGAGAAGAAAAGGCTACTTCCGAGATTATCGAAGATTTTTTGACAGCCAATTTCCTAACTGTAGAGCGATCCGGAAATAATATTTGGTCTCACGCGGCTCCTTACGACCGTTCCAAACCTACCGTCTGGCTTAATTCGCATCATGACACAGTGAAGCCCAATGCAGGTTACACAATTGATCCATTCTTTCCTTTGCAAAAGAATGGAAAGCTTTTTGGGTTAGGCAGCAATGATGCAGGTGCTTCATTAGTCTGTTTATTGGCTACCTTTGTTCACCTTTCCAAAACCGAGCTTCCATTCAATCTGATTATGATCGCCTCTGCCGAAGAGGAAATATCAGGTATTAATGGAATTGCATCGGTAATCAATCAATTACCACCTTGCGATCTCGCTATCGTGGGTGAACCAACTGAAATGGCGGTTGCGGTAGCCGAAAAAGGATTGATGGTAATCGATGCGAAAATCCAGGGCAAAGCTGGACATGCCGCCCGTGAGGAAGGAATCAATGCTATATATTTAGCATTGGAAGACCTTCAAAAAATCAGAAATTTTGAATTTTCAAGAGTTTCTGAATTTTTGGGAAAAACCAAAGTTTCCGCCACCGTGATTCATTCTGGCCAGCAACACAATGTCGTTCCCGACCTTTGTGAATTTGTATTGGACCTGCGGGTGACAGATGCCTATTCGCTTGAGGAAGCACTTCAGGAACTACGAGAAACTATCCAGGCAGATCTACAGCCCAGATCCATGCGGCTTCAGTCTTCCCATTTGCCTAAGCAACATTTTGCCTGGGAAATAATCCGAAAACGTGGACTGAAAACTTACGGAAGCCCCACCCTATCCGATCAGGCTTTGATTCCGTTCCCGTCTATTAAGATGGGACCGGGGGATTCTGCACGATCACATACGGCGGATGAATATATTTATTTGAACGAAATTCAAGAAGGAATTGAAGGCTATATCTCTTTTTTAGAAGCCTATTCTGACTTGATCAACCCAACGACTTAAAATGAAACTTTGGCAAAAAGATACCGGAAATAAGAAAGAAATAGAATCCTTCACAATTGGACGCGATCCTGAATTTGATCTGATTTTGGCGCCATTTGATGTATTGGGCTCCATGGCACATGCTCAGATGCTCAGTGAGATTGGACTTTTGACCTCTGAAGAAAACGAAGTCCTGCAAAAAGGGCTGCGTGAAATCTACGAAGAAATTGAACGAGGTCAGTTTCAAATTGCAGAGGGCGTAGAAGATGTTCATTCCCAGGTGGAGTTTCTTCTTACTGAGCGCTTTGGTGATGTGGGAAAGAAACTTCATAGCGGCCGAAGCCGAAATGATCAGGTCCTGGTAGATCTCAAATTATATTACCGGGCCGCGATTCAGGAATTGGTCAAAGAGGCCTCTACCCTATTTGATTTGCTGATCGAGCTGGCAAATAAGCATAAAGAAGATTTGATGCCGGGATATACCCATACTCAGTTGGCGATGCCTTCTTCTTTTGGTTTATGGTTTGGGTCAGTGGCTGAAGGTTTGAGCGAAGATCTGGGATTATTGAAGGCTGCATTTGACCTATCCAACAAAAATCCTCTGGGATCCGCAGCAGGTTATGGTTCTAGTTTTCCACTAAACCGTACCATGACTACCGAATTACTGGGATTTGCTGAAATGCATCATAATGTGATCAATGCGCAAAACAGTCGGGGAAAGACTGAGCGGACATTGGGATTTGCTATGTCAGGGCTCGCGGCCACTTTAAATCGGCTGGCTGCCGACATCTGTATCTTTATGAATCAGCATTTTGCTTTTATTTCTTTTCCTGACGAATTGACTACCGGCAGTAGCATCATGCCACATAAGAAAAATCCGGATGTCTTTGAGTTGATTCGTGCCAAAACCAACCAGATTCAAGGGATACCAAATACGATTAATCTCCTATTGGCCAACACGACCACAGGATATCATCGGGATTTACAATTGCTAAAAGAGGAAATTTTCCCTGGTTTGGAAACCCTCAAATCCTGTCTAAGCATGTCCACTTTTATGCTTCAATCAATCCAAGTCAAGAGGAATATTCTGCAGGATTCCTTTTACAAGCATATTTTTTCAGTAGA
>CAZFSC010000010.1:0-31856 GCA_964521585.1 uncultured Limnohabitans sp. | reverse complement strand
GCTTTATTTTTTTCTTATTTGTGACTAGATAAATTTTTATCTTAGACAGGAATAAACCACCCAGCAATCAGAATGAATACTCTTTTTGGAAGTAATCTGAAATATGATTTAAAGTCAAGTCTCGTAGTTTTTCTGGTGGCCCTTCCACTATGTCTCGGGATTGCAATAGCCAGCGGAGCTCCTCCGATGTCTGGTCTGATCGCGGGAATTATCGGAGGAATAGTAGTAGGATCCTTGTCAGGATCGCATGTAAGTGTCTCAGGACCAGCAGCAGGATTGACAGTAATCGTATTGGATGCGATTTCCTCTCTTGGGACCTTTCAATTGTTTTTAGCAGCGGTAGTCGTGGCTGGGATAATACAGCTGATTCTTGGATTTCTCAAAGCCGGTATTTTGGGTTATTATTTTCCGCATTCTGTCATCAAAGGCATGCTTTCGGCAATTGGTTTGATTTTGATTCTGAAACAGATTCCGCACGCTTTAGGCTATGATAAGGATTTGATGGGCGATATGGCATTCCAGCAAATGGATCAGGCAAATACCTTTTCAGAAATATGGTATGCAATTCAATATTTCAGTCCAGGTGCGATTCCGATAGCATTGATTTCTTTAGGTTTGATCGTGTTATTTGAAAAGCCATATTTCAAAAACCATAAGGTATTGGGTTTCATTCCGGGACCACTATTGGCTGTGGTGGCCGGAGTTTTAATTAATCAAGCCTATGAGCAGTTTCTGCCTGCCTGGAAATTGACAGATGAGCATTTGGTCACGATTCCTGAAGTGGACCAGCTTTCTGACTTGCGGACTTTAATTACCTTTCCTGACTTTAGCATGATCGGGACAGTGGATTTTTGGGTGATTGCCGCTACGGTAGCCATTATTGCAAGTATTGAGACACTTCTTAGCTTAGAAGCCGGTGATAAATTGGATCCGCAAAAAAGAATCTCTCCCTCCTCCAGAGAGCTTTTAGCTCAAGGTGCGGGTAATACCCTATCTGGACTTGTGGGAGGACTGCCAATCACAGCTGTCATTGTAAGAACATCCGCAAATGTGGCCACAGGAGCAAAAACAAAGTTATCTGCTATTATGCATGGGATTTTATTGCTAGTTCTGGTGATTGGAATAGCAGAAATTTTAAATATGATACCGCTGAGCTGTCTGGCTGCGGTTTTGTTTTCTGTTGGGTATAAATTAGCCAAGCCATCTATATTCAAAAACGAATACAAAAAAGGGCTATATCAATTTTTACCCTTTTTGGTCACGATTATCGCTATCTTACTCACTGATCTGCTGGTGGGCATCGGTATAGGAATGGTCTTCGGAATTTTCTTTGTAATTAAAACCAATTACCAAAAGGCAGTATCAGTCACTCAGCTCGATGGAATGTATCTGGTACGATTTCAAAAAGATGTCTCTTTTCTCAACAAAGCACCATTGATGAAGAAACTATCTGAAATTCCGAATGGCAGTGAAGTAATCTTGAACACCAAAAGAGCTAGGTTCATCGATCATGATATCCAGGAAGTATTGAAAAATTTCATCGAATCGGCCATTAATAAAAACATAAAAGTAACTATCGAAGGTTTTTAATCACATTTAAAGGGAATCGCCATGAACGAATACGAAAAACTTTTGCTTCAGAATAAAGCCTGGTCTGAAGAAAAATCAGAAATAGACGGCAAATTTTTTCAAAGACTTGCTAAGCAACAAAAACCTAAATTCCTCTGGATTGGCTGCTCTGATAGCAGAGTACCTGCCAATGAGATAACCGGAACTGATGCAGGCGAAATCTTTGTGCACCGAAATATTGCCAATATGGTAGTGCATACAGATCTGAATCTTCTCTCGGTATTGCAATATGCAGTAGAGGTCCTTCACGTAGAACATATCATTGTATGCGGCCATTATGGGTGTGGAGGAATAGAAGCTGCGATCTCAAATAAACATTTAGGACTGATCAACAAATGGCTGAGAAATATCAAAGAAGTATATAAAATCTATCAGGAAGAGCTGGATATCATTCAAGATCATGCGCATAAGGTTAATAAACTGGTAGAATACAATGTCATTGAACAGTGTCAGGGTCTCATTAAAACCTCGATTGTTCAAAAAGCTTGGATGGAGAGAAAAGTGCCGCATATTCACGGTTGGGCTTATGGATTGGACAACGGTCTGATCACAGAACTGGTCACTATCAAAGCCGAAATGGAAAACGTCCCACCGATATTCAGGTATAATGAAGAACAGTTAAAAAGTGTACATTAATTTTTGAGAATGTGATGATTCATTTTGAATTTTCATATTCTTCATTTTTATTTACATCATCCTTTCACTTTTTAGTGCTGGGATTTATAAAGAAGAGGCGAGAGACAGGCTCATAGACCCTCTGGCAACCTGGAAAGTCCAAGGTGCCAATTCCTGCCAGCTAAGCTATTCTTAACTGGAACTATAAATTCTTTGCGAAATGATCACCGTATTTTCCCTAAGCTTTCTTTCCCTTTTCTCATTATCCAAACTTTTGGTTACAGATATTCTCATGTCTTTTCTCCAAATCAAAGTCGATATCAAAATTTTATTTTAAATATTTCACACACTCAAACCCTACATACCATGTCATCAAACTATCGTTTCGAAACTCTTCAACTGCATGCAGGACAGGAAACAGATCCAACTACCAATGCCAGAGCTGTCCCAATCTATCAAACCACCTCCTATGTATTCAATTCTGCTGAGCATGGAGCAAATCTGTTCGGATTAAAGGAATTTGGAAATATCTATACCCGAATTATGAATCCGACCACAGATGTGTTCGAGAAAAGAATTGCAGCTCTGGAAGGTGGTGTGGCAGCTGTAGCCACAAGTTCTGGCCAAGCTGCCCAATTTTTGGCTTTGAATAATATTCTGGAAGCTGGAGATAATCTGATTTCCACCACTTATCTCTACGGTGGAACTTACAATCAATTCAAAGTGGCTTTCAAGCGGATTGGGATCGAGGCCCGATTTGCCAAAGGACATTCAGCAGAAGCATTTGAATCCCTGATTGATGATCGTACCAAAGCCATTTATTTGGAAACAATCGGAAACCCAGAATTCAATATTCCTGATTTTGAAGCAATTGCAGCTGTAGCTAAGAAACATGACATCCCTTTGGTAGTTGATAATACATTTGGTGCCGGTGGCTATCTATTTCAACCGCTTGCCCATGGAGCCAATATTGTCACTAGCTCTGCCACCAAATGGATCGGTGGTCATGGAACTTCCATTGGAGGGATCATCGTCGATGGGGGGAATTACAACTGGGGAAATGGCAAATTCAAGCAATTCTCCGAGCCTTCAGAAGGCTATCATGGCTTGAATTTCTGGGAAACTTTTGGTGAAAACAATCCCTTGGGATTACCCAATATTGCTTTTGCAATCCGTGCCAGAGTGGAAGGATTGCGTGACTTTGGGCCTGCGATCAGTCCGTTCAATTCCTTCCAGCTCTTACAAGGTATCGAGACTCTCTCACTTCGTGTGCAGAGGACCGTTGACAACGCGCTTGCTCTTGCAAAATGGCTGGAATCACATCCCAAAGTCCAAAAAGTTAATTATCCAGGTCTGGAGTCTTCTCCTTATCATACTTTGGCTAAAAAATATCTGAAAAGAGGATTCGGTGGAGTACTGAGTTTTGAACTTAAAGGAGACAAAGCCGCTACCTCAGCCCTTATCAATAATCTGGAACTCATTTCTCACCTAGCCAATGTGGGAGACGCTAAGACCCTCATCATCCAACCTTCGGCGACAACTCATCAGCAGCTTTCGGAAGAGGAACAATTGGCTTCAGGGGTAACACCAAATTTATTACGAATCTCGATTGGCATTGAACATATCGATGATATCAAGGAGGATCTTCAACAGGCTTTTGACAAACTTTAATTCTATTCTTGATTTCAAAAGTGAATACACTTTGATTTATATGACCCAGAGTTCCTTTATTTCAGAATTACCATTACTGCTCGAATCCGGGGAAATCCTCCCCGAGTTCGAGCTGGCTTATACTACTTACGGAAAATTGAATTCCGACCAGTCCAATATCATCTGGGTAATCCACGCGCTGACTGGAGATGCCAATCCGGCAGATTGGTGGAATGGTATCATCGGCGTGGATAAATTTTATGATCCCAGCACTTATCATATTATCTGTGTCAATCTTTTGGGATCGTGTTATGGATCTACCAATCCCTTAAGCTTAAAACCTCACCTTAGAAAACCCTACTTCTATGATTTTCCTCAATTGACTACTCGTGATCAAGCAAATGCCTTGGAACGGTTGCGAATTCACTTGGGCATCGAGCAGATCCATACCTTGATTGGTGGTTCGCTAGGGGGACAAGTAGGGCTCGAATGGGCTATAATCCTAGGAAAAAAACTTGCAAATGCCATAATATTGGCTTCTACAGCAAAATCCACCCCTTGGGTAATCGGATTCAACGAAACACAGCGGATGGCGATTGAATCGGATAGTACCTGGGGAGAATTATCTGAAGATGCCGGTAAAAAAGGTCTTGAAACCGCACGGGCTATAGCCATGCTGAGCTACAGGCATCCACTTGATTTGTCTAAAAAACAAAGTGAATCAGACTCTGCCAAATTGGATAATTTCAGAGCTTCCAGCTACCTCAGGTATCAGGGAGCAAAACTTTCCAGACGATTTAATGCACTGTCTTATTGGACATTAAGTAAGACCATGGATAGTCATGATTTAAGTCGAAATCGAGAAAGTTTAAAAGACGCACTTGAACTGATTGATGCAAATGTGCTGGCTGTGGGGGTGGATTCTGATTTGTTATTTTTGGCTAGTGAATCCCAATTTATTTCCAAAAATGTAAGAAAAGGAACTTATAAAGAGATTAACTCCACCTCTGGTCATGATGCATTTTTGATTGAATTCGAACAATTGACCAGCATCCTCAAGTCATTTTATCTCAAGACCTGAAGTTTTGACTTAGTTTACTCGGGTCCAAACTACTGTCTTTCCTATCCATGAAAATCCCAGATAACCTTTTACTTCCAGCGTATCTTTATTCTTCAGTTTTATTTCACTGGAATAGGTTTTTCCGGATTCCGGATCATAGATTTGACCGTCTTTCCAGGTTCCATTTTCATATTTCAAATCCTCCAAAATAGTCAAGCCCATAAGAGGGCGATTTCGGAGTTTTGGATCCGGATTTTTGGTATCCTGCTTAATCTTTGAATCAGAACCATTAGACTCCAGCCAAACGATTTTGCCAAGAAATGATGGACCATTTTTAATGATTTGGATTTTGGCAGATTTCTCTGAATTGTACCAGGTGCCAAGGATTGCCTCTTTATCCTGAGCAAGGACAATATTTGAATAGAGAATAAAAAAGAGAATCGTCGAAGCAAATTGACAAGTTTTGGAAAAAATTGATTTCATGAAATACATAATAGGCTAGCTTTGGAATTGTTCAGTATTAGAGCAACAAAGTATATAATTTAATGATTTCTGAAATTAATTTTAAAAACCACCAACTCCAACTACTCCCTGAAAAAGCCATCTGGGATCCATTTAGCTCTTCAATTTTCCTTGCTGATTTGCATTTTGGCAAAGCTGCTCATTTTCGTAAGTCCGGAATTCCTATTCCTGAGCCCATTCACCAAAATGATTTAGACCAATTGGCTAAGCTCATTATTAAATATCAACCCAAAGATTTTTATTTCTTAGGTGATTTATTTCACAGTGATTGGAATGAGCAATGGGAAGTATTGAACCAGTTTCTAAGGACATTTCCCAAAACTGATTTTCATCTAATCAAGGGAAATCACGATGTCCTCTCTCCTATCGCGTATTCCCGATCTTCATTTCAGATTCATATCCAACCACTGCTTGTTGGGGATTTATTGCTGTCTCACGAACCAGTTGAGCCTATACCTGACTCCTATTTAAATCTTTGTGGGCATATTCATCCAGGAATTCGATTGATGGGTAAAGCCCGGCAAGCTTTACGAATACCGATTTTTCATCTCCGGGGTAACCAGTTGATCCTGCCGGCCTTCGGGAATTTCACAGGGCTTGCTTTGATCAAGCCAAAGTCGCTAGATCAAGTATTCGGGGTTACCGGAAAAAAAATCATTCAAATCCTTTAACAGAATAAGATTGGCAATATCCTTGGGGAAAGTTAATTTTGAATGAGAAACTGAATTATGACAACTAATCCGCGTAAGAAAAAAAAATTGGGACACTTCAAATTTGGGAGTGTTTTATTCAGTACTACCCTTTCACTTTTTATTGTGGGGTTATTTGGAGTAATTTTAATTCAGGCCAAAACGCTGACCAGTCTGATCAGAGAAAATATCGAAATACAGGTTTTCTTGGAAAAGAACCTGGAGGAAAGCCAGATCAAATCCATCGAATCCAACTTGGCCTCCAGAGCTTTTATTCTTAGAAAATCCGACTCCCTGGCCATACGATTTGTGACGGATGAAGAAGCAGCGGCTACCTTTATTGAAAGTACGGGAGAAGACTTCACTAAATTTCTCGAGGACAATCCCTTGAGAGACAGTTTTGTAATTTCCATTGCTGAGGAATTTCAGACCAGCGAGCAGCTGCAAGCTATTGTCAAAGAGCTGGAAGAAATTCCCGGAATATTTGAGGTGTCGTATATGACAGATTTGGTGGATTCGATCAATAAGAATCTACTAAAAGTCAGTTTGGTGATGGGAAGTTTCATATTGATTCTGATTGTCACAGTGGTGCTTTTGATCAACAATACGATCAAGCTGGCCCTTTTTTCCCAGCGATTTTTGATTCGATCCATGCAATTGGTCGGTGCCACGAGAGGTTTTATTCGAAAGCCTTTTCTTGCACGCGCATTTATCTTTGGAATGCTCGCTGGCAGTGTTGCTTCCTTGATTTTATTCCTTTTAGTCAAATACACCCAAGCTTCGATCGAGGGTTTTGCCATGCTTCAAAATCAAAATTTACTATTTATTCTATTTGGTGTATTGGTTTTGATTGGTGGGATTCTCTCGGTACTAAGTACCTTGCGGGCAGTCAATAAATATTTAAACATGTCTTTGGACGAACTCTATTAAAAATGAGCAAATCTTCTTTTCCATTTTCCAGAAAAAACTATAAGCTGATGCTGACCGGTATGGCTTTAATCATTTTGGGTTTTGTCCTGATCGGATTGGATAGTCAGCCCCATGGCAACGGAATACTCGGGCTGACTGTGGGCCCTATAATTACTCTGGCCGGATTCATCTTTGAGTTTTACGCCATTTTTGCCAAAACCGAGCGAAATTAAACTTTCTGAATATCAGGGAGGAAAGAGTTACTCTCCACTCCAATAATCTATGGAAAAAGAGCCATACGGTGAATTATTTCTTATCGATAAACCATACAAATGGACATCTTTTGATGTGGTCCGAAAAGTCAGAAATACCCTAAAAATAAAAAAGGTCGGTCATGCAGGCACCCTTGACCCTCTTGCTACAGGACTCCTGATTGTGTGTGCTGGACGAATGACGAAGCAAATCGATTCGTTTATGGGTCAAGAAAAAGAATATACAGGTACTTTTGAGATTGGCTCAACAACTGATTCATTCGATCTGGAACAACCGGTCATCAAAGTGGCAGATCCAAGCGAGATTACCTTGGAACAAGTCCAAAAAGCGGTGAATCAACTCACAGGAGATATTCTTCAGGTGCCTCCCATGCATTCAGCCATTAAAGTAGCTGGGAAAAGAGTCTATGAATCAGCCCGGAAAGGGATTGATGTAAAAATGGAGCCCAGATCAGTTACCGTAAGCGAATTTGAAATAACCAGATTCGAAAATCCAACTGTTGAATTCCGGATTGTATGTTCCAAGGGAACCTATATCCGCAGTCTGGCAAGAGATCTTGGAGAGCATTTAGGAGTTGGTGCTTACATGAGCTCGCTCTGCCGGACTCGAATCGGTGAATTTACTCTTCAGCAAAGTAAAGATTTAGACAGCCTTATCGAAGAAATCAAAGCAAGATCCGATGAAAATCTATGAAGGTCTAGGAGATTTCCCTACACTCAAAAATGCGGTAGTCACCAGTGGTACTTTCGATGGAGTCCATCTTGGGCATCAGAAAATTCTGCACCGGATACGGGAGCTTGCCCGATTAACAAATGGAGAAACGGTCTTGATTACTTTCTGGCCTCATCCCCGGTTGGTTTTATTTCCCAACGAACATAAGCTGAGGCTACTGAGTACATTTGAAGAAAAAGCCAAATTGCTTCGTCAATTTGGGATTGATCATTTGGTATCTATACCATTTACCAAGGAGTTTTCTGAATATAGTTCAAGTGAATTCATTCAGAAGGTGTTGGTGGATAAAATACGTTGTAAAAAGTTGGTGATTGGATACGATCATCGATTTGGTAAGAATCGGGAAGGAAGTTTTGAATATTTGCTGGCCAATCACCTCAAATTTGGATTTGACCTAGAAGAAATCTCTCGACAGGATATTGATGATATCGGCATATCCAGCACCAAGATCAGAAATGCCCTGGAATCAGGTGATGTAATCACCGCCATGAATTACTTGGGCAGACCTTATGAACTTAATGGCCTGGTCATCAAAGGTCAACAGATAGGCCGGTCCATTGGATTCCCGACTGCCAATATCCATATTCCGAATGATTACAAACTAATCCCGAAGGATGGCGTTTATGCAGTACTGGCAGAGATCGATGCAGTTCTTTACAAAGCCATGCTCAACATCGGCAATCGTCCTACCGTGGATGGAAGTAAAAAAACGGTTGAAGCTCACTTATTTGATTTTCAAGGTGATTTGTACGGTAAACAAATCACGATTTACTTTAAAGCTTTCCTGAGAGAAGAAAAAAAATTCGAGGGATTGGATGCTTTGAGAGCTCAGCTCAAACAAGATCAGTTCACAGCAAAAAAAATGCTTTAAACCCAAATATATGATCAATAAAACTGTAAAAAATGCCCGAGAAGCCGTGGCCGATATTCCCAGCAACTCTGTCTTGATGATGGGTGGATTCGGACTTTGTGGGATTCCGGAAAATTGTATTTCCGCGCTCTTGGAGCGGGGTATTGAAGGACTCACTATCATTTCCAACAATGCCGGTGTGGACGATTTTGGGATTGGACTATTGCTCAAAAAGCGAATGGTCAAAAAAATGATCTCCAGCTACGTAGGTGAAAATGCTGAATTTGAAAGGCAACTTCTCGAAGGAGAACTGGAGGTGGATTTGATTCCCCAAGGTACGCTGGCAGAACGCGTAAGAGCAGGCGGGGCAGGTATTCCGGCGTTTTTCACTCCCGCTGGCGTGGGAACTGAGGTAGGTGAAGGTAAAGAAACCAGAGAGTTTGGAGGAAAAACTTATTTAATGGAGACTTGGCTTAAAGCCGATTTCTCTATTGTAAAAGCCTGGAGAGGTGACACGGCCGGCAATCTGATTTTTAAAGGAACTGCCAGAAATTTCAATCCAATTATGGCTGCCGCCGGGAAAATATGTATTGCTGAAGTCGAGGAATTAGTACCAGCCGGTGAACTCGATCCCAATCAGATCCACACTCCTGGAATCTATGTTCAGCGAATTTTTGAGGGAGTGAATTATGAAAAAAGAATCGAACAACGAACCATTACCAAATGAACCCATTATGCTAAGCAAAGATCAAATCGCACAGCGCATCGCCAAAGAGATTAAAAATGGGCAATACATCAATCTTGGTATTGGTATCCCCACCCTGGTGGCAAATTATATCCCGGATGATTTAGAGGTAGTCCTACAGTCCGAAAATGGATTATTGGGTATCGGTCGGTTTCCTACTGAATCGGAAGTAGATCCCGACCTAATCAATGCTGGTAAGCAAACCATCACTTTAGCCAAAGGGTCTGCACTTTTCAATTCTTCTGAATCATTTTCCATGATTCGAGGAGGACATGTGCATTTGACCATCCTTGGAGCGATGGAAGTCTCTGAGAACGGGGATATAGCCAACTGGAAGATCCCGGGTAAAATGGTAAAAGGAATGGGAGGAGCTATGGATTTGGTAGCTTCTGCTGACAATATAATTGTGGCGATGCAGCATTGCTCCAAAGACGGCGAATCCAAATTATTGCCAGAATGCACGCTCCCGATCACAGGAATTAAATGTGTGAAAAAAGTAGTCACAGATTTAGCTGTTTTGGAAATTTCCCCGGAAGGCGGGTTTATCCTCAAGGAGCGTGCTCCTGGAGTTTCAGTAGAAGAAATCAAATCGAAAACTTCCGGGAAATTGATTATAAACGGAGATATTCCGGAAATGACCTTCAATTAAAATTCACAAAATAGGCTGTTCTTGAATTTTCGGTTTTTAATTTTGTCCCGAAATTATCGAGAGCTAATACCAAGTAAATGAAAAAGTCAGATATACAATTCCAGGTCGAGCTGGATGAAAAAAATTTACCCAAATCCATCAAATGGGATGCTTCAGACAAGGAAGCCGAGGGTTTGGAATCCACCAAAAGCATCAGTCTGAATGTCTGGGACAATTTAAATCACAGTACGTTGCGAATTGATCTCTGGACCGATGATATGTCTGTGGTAGAAATGAAGCGTTTCTACATCGATATTTTGGGAGGAATGGCTCAAACCATTCTGAATAGCACCGGAGATGAATACATGTCAGAAGAAATAAAGGAACTCTGTGATCGACTGGTCAAACATGTGAATGAAGAAAATAAAAAGAAATAATCTGATTTGATCCAGATCAAATAAACCTGAGCATTTCAGGTTTTTTTTGTGCCATACTAAGCTTTTTAAACCCTCTCCTTTTCCAAATTATTCAATAGAAAATAAGATTTGTTTCAGGAAATTTAATTGGACACCTGAAAAAATTAAAAATCAGCAATAATAGCCTTCAGTTTCCAAATAGGCATATTTTCATGAAATAGTTTTAATTGGAATATTTGGTTTCAAAAATTTTATTTGTCGCATTTTAGTCTAAATTTCGAACAATAACCCCCATTCAATTATCATTTAAATCCAAAAATGAAATTAGCCTATGCGTAATTTTACTTTAAAAATCAGGGAGTCAGTATTTCTGTTCACCCTGTTAGTTTCCTTGATTTCGGTTCCGGCATTTGCTCAAACCGTTATAAAAGGAACAGTCATCGATGCTGAGACTAAAGAAACTCTGGTGGGAGTAAATATCTTAGTCAAAGGAAAAGTGATCGGGACGATTACCGATCTGTCAGGAAAGTATAATCTCAGTGTCAATCAGGAGCCTCCTTTTACTTTGGTGTTTTCAATGGTAGGTTATAATACCAAAGAAATTGAAATTACGCAGGGAACGAGCACGGTAGATGTGGCAATGACAGAGACCTCCATCTTAGGTCAAGAAGTAGTGGTATCCGCTTCAAGGGTCGAAGAAGGAGTCTTGCAATCTCCAGTTTCTATTGAGAAAATGGACATCATCGCTATCCGGGAAGCTCCGGCAGCCAGTTTTTACGATGCACTCAGTCATTTGAAAGGTGTGGAAATGAGCACCCAGTCTTTGACTTTCAAATCCTTCAATACGAGAGGATTCAATGCCAATGGCAACGTCCGAACAGTTCAACTAATCGACGGAATGGACAATCAGGCTCCAGGCTTAAACTTTGCAGTAGGTAATATTGTAGGTATTTCTGAATTGGACTTGGAGAGTGTAGAATTAATTCCAGGTGCTGCTTCTGCTCTTTACGGGCCCAATGCAATCAACGGTATCCTCCTAATGAATTCCAAGAATCCGTTTCAATATCAGGGCTTCTCAGCTAATATGAAAACAGGAATCATGCATGAAAGTCAAAGAACCCAGCCTACAACAGGATTTTATGACTTTTCTGCTAGATACGCAAAGGCATTCAATGACAAAATAGCTTTCAAAGTCAACTTCCAATATTTGAATGCAGATGACTGGCAGGCAAATGATTTCCGTGATCAGTCCTTATTGAATGGTTCTACTATCGAAGGAGGTACGCGCGCAAATAACCCAGGCTATAATGGTGTCAATAGCTACGGAGATGAGACCAACGTGAACATGAACAGCATCGCTCAGTCCATGATCGCAGCAGGAGCTCTGCCTGCAGCAGCTTTGGCCATTATTCCAAATACATTTGTTTCCAGAACAGGTTATCTAGAAAACGAAATTGCGGATTATGATACCAAATCTTTGAAATTGAATGCAGCTCTTCACTGGAGACTGAATGACCGGGTGGAAGCAGTTCTTCAGGGTAATTATGGCTATGGAACTACCGTTTATACTGGTGCGGATCGATATTCCATTGCTAACTTCAACTTGGGTCAGTATAAGGCTGAGCTAAGAGGTTCAAACTGGTATTTAAGGGCATATACTACCCAGGAGCGATCTGGTGATTCTTATGCGGTCGGTATAGCAGCGCAAGGAGTAAATGAAGCTTGGAAGCCTAGCACCCTTTGGTTCCCTCAGTATGTAGGTGCCTATGCTCAAGGTATTCAGGCGGGATTGTCTCCGGATCAGGCTCACGGGGCAGCCCGAGCATTTGCTGATCAGGGTAGATTCGTTCCAGGAACGAATGAATTCAACCAGGCTTTGAATGCGGTGACCAATCGACCGATTCCAGGTGGTGCCAATGGTGTGGGTGCACGATTCGTAGATAAAACCAACCTCTACCACTTTGAAGGATCTTACAACCTTTCGGACGATATCAAATTTGCTGAATTCATCATCGGCGCAAATTACAGAATCTACCAATTGAACTCTGAAAAGACTCTTTTTGCTACAGATGAAAATGGAAATGAATTTAATATCGCCGAATACGGTGGATATGTACAAGGTTCTAAGAAATTATTCAATGATAAATTTAAATTAACAGCTTCTGTTCGCTACGATAAGAACGAAAATTTCAAAGGACAGTATTCTCCACGTGTATCGGGTGTATATACAGTGGGTAATCATAACTTCAGAGCATCTTATCAGACTGGATTCAGAATCCCGACTACACAGGATCAGTACATCGACTTGCTCACACCACAAGCTAGATTGATAGGCGGACTACCTTTGTTTAGAGATCGATATAACTTCAACACGAACCCGGTTTACTCACTTGCAACGGTAACCCAATTTGGTAATTCAGTTTTAGCAGCTACTCAAAACCCTGCTGTCAGACAAGCTGCTGTTGCTCAGGCTACGCAGATAGTAACACAGCAAGTTCAGGCTGGATTGATCCCTCCTAGCGCTGCTCCTGCTGCTATTGCTGCTTTGGTTCCACAACTTGTACCAGTTATCGCTGCACAAAACAACCAAAATTTACTTACACCTTATGAATTGACTGAATTCCAACCAGAAAGAGTTAAATCATTCGAAGTGGGATACAAAGGCTTGTTTTCAAACAAGCTACTTGTAGATGCTTATGCATATTTCAACAGATTTGAAAATTTCATTGGAGGTCAAGTATTGATCCAAGACAGAAATCCAAATCCTGCCAACCCTGCTTCTTCGCTGGGACTTAACTTATTGAGCTCAAATACCAGAAACGTATACTCCATGCCGGTAAACAGAGATGAGATTATCAGATCTTGGGGATGGGCTTTAGGTTTGGATTATAAATTCCCTAAAAATTATACGTTGGGTGGTAACGTGTCCTACAACACGCTTGCTAATCTAGAAGAACTTGCAGAAACAGGTTTCCAGCCAAGCTTTAATACTCCGGAATATCGTTATGTATTGAACTTCGCCAACCGAGAAGTGGTAAAAAATCTTGGTTTTGCTTTATCCTATAGATGGCAAGGTGAGTTTGTATGGCAGTCTTCGTTTGTGGCACCAGCCGTATCTTCTCAGCAACTTTCTGTAATGCCAGCTTTCGGTACATTCGATGCACAAGTCAATTATAAAATCAAAAGCTTGAAGACAATCTTGAAGGTGGGTGGATCTAACCTGTTCAACGACGGCTACCGAACTGCATGGGGAAATCCAACTGTTGGTACGATGTACTTCGTGAGCTTGACATTTGACGAATTCCTGAATTAAAATCTAACAAACATCAACCAAATAACGAAGCCATCTCATTTCTGAGATGGCTTTTTTACTTTTAAATCTTTTTGAACTACTCTTATCGAGCGGAAGATTGGATCACTTCATTGAAGTACTCTCTTTCAAAAATCCTTTAGTAAATCCAGCTTGGCAATTGATCATGATATAAGGCAAAACATCCTTTAGTACTGTGTTATCCCAATATCTGTAGAGCCCAAAACTACTTTGGGATTAAATCAATACATTCGGCTTGATCTGATTGACCCAGTGATTAAATTTTTTGATACGGTGACTTCACCAGCTGGATGAGGTAAAAAGAGCTATCACCTCCATTCTCTTTTTGGTTGGTATCAAGCTGATTCGATTGGGAATATCTGAATCATGGAGTTTACTATTTCCGATCCAGGTCAATAAAAAAGGAGCGGTGATCAGCAATACTCACAGAATACTGATCACCACTATAAATGTCCTTATCACTAATCAGTAGTTAGAGTGCTCAAGAAACTAACCAGATCACGAAGCTCTCTTTTACTAAGAATCGTTCCCATGGGTGGCATGCTTGACATGGCGAGTTTGGATTCTTTGATTTCTGATTTTTTAATCGTCTTTTCAGGTTCCGATCCTACTTTGACAACCAGGGAATCTGATTGGTCAGCCATTAGAATTCCGCTGATTTTTTCTCCGGACTTTAGCTCTATATTAATCAGACCAAATCCCGGTGCTATTCTTTTGCTTGGCTCAACTAGGGCAATTAAGAGTTCCTCCCGGCTGAGATGATTTGCTATTCCAGAAAGCCTAGGTCCTGCATTGCCACCCATATCATCATAAGCATGGCAACGAATACACTGTGCTGTCTGATTTTCAAAAAAGATAGAACGTCCATTTCTTACACTTCCTTCTGCCAAAGCTCCTGCATACTTTTTCCATTCCTCTCCGGTTGATTTTGCATTGAGAATCACATTGAAGCGATCTACAATCGGCTTGGAATTAGTTAATTTAACAGCTTCTTCAAGCTCGACCCAGGTGCCTTCAGGAAGAATTCCTTTTTCAAAATTACTCAAGATCAAATTCCATTCTACCAGCTCACCGCTTCCATCCATCGATCCCAAGGTAAGCAATGCGGTCTGCTTTTCGGGAATGGTTCGCTTCGTGATGATTTCATTCAGTAGCGCTACTTTTTGATTTTTCGGAAGATCTGTATCCGAGAGATAAGATAAGCCTGCTACACGAACAACCTGTTCAGAATCCTTGATTGCCTCCGAAATAGCCTGACCTAAGATATCAGAATTCATTGCTTTCAAGGATTTCAGCGCTTCTACTTTCACGGCAGCGTCAGGATCATTTTTCAGCTTTGCAAAAAGCACTTGATCGGCTGATTTCATTTCCAGTTTGCCTAATGCCTTGGCAGATTCCATGCGGATCACAGGTTCTTTGGAATTGAGTTGAGCTACCAGTTCATTTTTGGAGATTTCCCGGATCAAACTTGCATCTCTCGTGACTTCTCCACGGAATCGACCATCCACCCGGTCCACCAAAGATGGCTTTGCCCAAGTTCCAACAGTGGCGATTGCTTCCTGCTGTAGCGCCTGTGGTACATTGGATTTGGATAAAAACTGCAACAAATCATTCAGATTTTCTTCTTTCCCTACCCTTTGATTCGCGCTGATTACTCTTCGAATTAGAGGTTCGTTTCGAAATGGAGTAGTAGTGATCAATTTTGCAAGGGCAGGTAAAGCTGCAGGAACTGAAAAATCATCATGAATGGCCCTGGCGGTTTCAGTTACTATGAATTCATTGGAATCGCTGAGAAACTGGGCGAGTTCGGGAGATTCCAATCTTCTCAAAGCAAGAACGGCCCCGAGACGAACAGCATCAGAGGGATGCTTAGAAAGTGCCGCAAGAGGTTCTACTTTTCCGATTCTTGATAATGCTAAGGATGCTGCATGCCGGATGTAAGCATCTTCATCATTATTTGATTCGATCAGCGAAATCAAAGGATTTAGAGCATTGGGATCTGAAGTCCTCCCCAGGGCTTCTGCTGCGAAAAACTGAACCCTGGGATTTGAATGGCTTAGATTAGCGATAAGTTCTGCTGAAGCTTTGGGATAGCGGATGTCACCAAGCCATTTGGCTGCTTGAGCACGAATCTCAGGATCTGCATCCTCAAGTAGCGGAACAAGTGCAGCGGCGTATTCCATATTTTCCATTCTTGCCAGCTGACTTATTCCCACGATGCCATGTATCCGGGCTAATTGGTTACTTCTGTCTCCAATAACTTCCTTAAAAATATCTAATCCTTTCGCTCCTCTTTTTGCAAGTTCAAACTGCGCTTTTCTTCTGACCCGCAGGTCCTCGTGATAAAGTTCTTTTTTCAGTTCATCAGGGTTAAGCTTTTTGAAGTTCGCTGTTAATTTTTCCTTAGTATATGCCTGAATATCCTTCAGATCACTGTTTTCTTGTTCCAATTTCCAGATTCTCCCGTAATTTTTGGTTCCCCATCCTGCAATCCAATCTGCCATATACAGTGCTCCATCAGGTCCAAAATCCAATCCCGTAGGCAAAACACCGGAAAGGATTCTCTCGGTCTGAGTCAATTCAAAACTTGCTCCTTTCTGCTGAAGCTTAAAGGCGTGAATTCCGGAACGAGCGGCATTTCCTACAAATTCCACTACAAAAAAGCTGTCTTTCCATTTGGACCCTAAGGCAGTACCCGGGTTATAGACCATTCCAGTTGGCCCGGAAACATAATTTTGAATACATGGGGTAATGTATGCAGCTTGCCCCTCCCATCTTGGCAAATACATTTTTTCATCCATCCATACTTTATAAGTGTTATTGTCTGGATCACGGTATTTCCCGAATTGCCAGTTGATTCTCCATCCGGTATCAGACCCATTGGTCAGGTAGACCAGACGTTCCTTTTCTCCGGGATGATCTCCATCATTGTCCACAGAGATCAGATTATTATAGGCGTCGAAAACGAACTCATGGGTATTCCTAACTCCCATGGCAAAAATTTCAAAATCTGAGCCGTCTGGGTTTGCTCGAGCGATTACTCCTCGATTGGGGTATTTCCATTCTTTCCCATCTGGCCCCTTGCCATTGAAACCGATATCTCCGATTCCCCAATAAATCCGGCCATCTGGCCCCATCTCCAATCCGGACATGCCATGTGCTCCAAAACCAATATGAATCCCATAACCGTGTGACAAAGAAGTCTTCTCATCCATCAGACCATCTCCATTTTTATCTACCAATCGCCACAGATCGGGTCCTGCCCCTACATACAATGCTTCATCGGTCTTCATAACTGCGCCGGCCACATCAGTGACTTCATCATGAAAGTCCCGGACGATCATCTGAGATTGATCAGCATATCCGTCACCGTCTGTATCTTTTAGGGTATAAATTTCTTCTTTTGGCACAGTCATATCCCTCCAGTCATGGGAGCCATCTTGATTTAGATCAGCCAGCCAAGTATTTTCTGAAGATCGCTCAGGAGAAAGCTCAGTATGTAGAAAAGCTCTTTTATCATCTATGGATTGCAATGCAATCGACCGTATCTCCCAATCCTGATGTCCGCGTATATCGAATTCTGCATCCTTTTGACGGTTTGTTCTGGTGTAAACCAACTCACCGTTATCTTGAACCTGGATTGAAATCGGATCATAGACCAATGAATCTACAGCCCATAAGGATAGTTTTAGCCCTTCGGCAATTTCCGGATTAACTTGAGCTTCAATAGCTGCCACCTGGAGTTTGATTTCCTCCTGACTCAGGGTTTTGATGTGCAGTTCTTCGGGGGATTTTTTACAGGAAAGGGTGAGAATTGCAGCCAGAAAAACTGCGAAATTTTTCAATAGGGATGATTTGGTCATGGGTTTAGGTTTAAAATCGGTCCTTAATATAATTAAAATGAAACCGATAAAAATGCCGTTAAAATAAACCTGAAGCAAAAACAAAAATCCCGACCATAGATCGGGATTTTGTTCACTTTAACCACTAACAACCATAAAACAAAAATATAATAAATTCGAAAACCGAATTTAGTAGTCGGTACGGGAATCGAACCCGTGTTTTATCCGTGAAAGGGATACGTCCTAACCCCTAGACGAACCGACCATAATTTAAAAATTTCAACAATATTACATCTAATCATTTGATTATCAGTAATATAAGTAGTCGGTACGGGAATCGAACCCGTGTTTTATCCGTGAAAGGGATACGTCCTAACCCCTAGACGAACCGACCATTATTGACCCTGAAAACGTGCTTTTCTGAAAGGTTGTGCAAATATAGAGGGTTAAGATTATAATACCAATTAGCCCACAAAAATTTATTTGGTTTTGCTTTTAAAATGCTGAAATAAAGGAACAAAATATTCTCGGAGCAGTTTGACGATGAATTATCTATTTTTGAAGTGGAATTACAATTGAAAAAATGAAACCAGCTAAAGACATCCGGATTGCCATCAATGGCTTCGGAAGAATTGGAAGATATACTGCAAAACTGATATTAGAGAAAAAAGGATTGAGTCTGATCGCTATCAATGATTTGGCAGAGCCAAAGGCCATCGCCCATTTATTGAAATACGATTCGATTCATGGAAAATTAAATCAGGACATTTCTTTAGTCTCAAACCAATTGAGCTATAAAGATCAAAAAATCAAGCTTTTTGGAATCAGTAATCCCGAGCAGCTTCCTTGGGCAGACTTGGATATCGATCTGGTCATAGAATGTACCGGGAGGTTCACAGAGCGATCCGGTGCGGAAAAGCATCTGACTGCTGGGGCAAAAAAAGTGATCATCTCCGCTCCTTCGCTGGATCCGACCGTGAAAATGGTGGTTTTGGGTGTAAATGATCATATTCTCACAGGCCAAGAGAAAATGGTATCGAATGCCTCCTGTACCACCAATTGCCTGGCTCCTATGGTAGATGTTTTGGATAAAAACTTCGGAGTGGTTAAGGGATTTGCCTCGACGGTTCATTCTTATACCAATGATCAGAATCTTCACGATGCGCCTCATCGGGATCTAAGAAGAGCCAGAGCGGCGGCCTATTCGATTATTCCCACCACTACCAATGCCGGAAAAGCACTTGACATTGTTTTGCCTAAACTTGCCGAAAAAATAGAAGCATCCGCAATGAGAGTTCCTGTGCCTGATGGTTCCTTGACTGACCTGATAGTGGAATTGGAGCAAGTCGTCACTGCTGAACAGGTAAATGAGGCTTTTCGAAAAGCAGCAAATTCGGAATTGAAAGGACTTCTGGATGTGGAAGATGCTCCTATTGTATCGATTGATATCATCGGAAATCCCCACTCTTGTATCCTGGACGCAGCATTGACGTCTGCTAAGGGCAAAATGGTAAAGATTGTCGGTTGGTATGACAATGAAGCCGGCTACGCCAACCGCTTGGTCGATCTGGCCAAGAAAATAAGCAGTGGTTAATTGTTGACCCGATTGACTGAAAGGGCTTTAAGTATAAAATTAGGCAAGGTTGCCTCAGGTTTACGCTTGCGGAGATCTAGATACCATTTGATCTTTTCGATGATCGGGACTTTGAAAGTTTCGACCATCTCAATCAAGGTGCCATCAGGGTCTTCGATGTAGGCGAATCTTCCTGCAGCGTTGCCCATATCAAACTCATTTTCACTGTCCACGGTGAAATCCATTCCCTCATTCATCAGGTCCTTTTTAAGAGCGCTCATGTTATTCACGTCAAAGCAGAGATGAATAAATCCGAGATCTCCCCAAAATCGATCCTGAAAAGTTGGTTTTCTTGCAACCGAATCAGTCTCCAACAATTCAATCTGAGTCTGGCAGAGAAGTTTTCCAAAGGCTCCTTTTGCTTTATCAGAGCCTTGTAGGATCACTCTTCTATATTTTGTACTTGCGGCATCCAATTGCCCAAAATCTTTCCAGGTTCCTTCCGAATCGAACAGAATCTTGGATTGTTGAAAATGATTTTGATAGATCGGAAGCATTTTTTCGATCGAACTCACCCCCATCACTACCCCCACTACTCCTCCGGTGAGATCCTTATTTTTGAAGCACCAGGAATCATTCTCCAGAATTTCAAAAATATTCCCATAAGGGTCCTCCAAGTAAAAATGCATGGTTCCAGACGGATTCGATTCAGGTTTGCCAAGGACATTAGCACCGATACTTTTCAGGTAATCATAAGTCTTATGAATCTCACGACTACGGATTTTCACAGCCAAAATACCTAAATCACTCCACCTTAACTTTTCCTTCGGTTCAAGTGGATTTTTGGATGTATACTGCCAGATTTCCAAACCTCCCCCGCCCTGCATATTCATTGCCAAAATGGCGTGTCGGCTTTCAATTTTATGGTCTGTGTAGCGAGCCATTAATCTGGCCTCAGCCCTATCCTGAAAAATCGGAACGTCAAATTTGAATGCCTTTCTGTACCAAGCCCATGCCTGATCTGCATTCTGCACTCCTATTCCAACTTGTTGGATTCCATTGATCTGCCCTCGATTCATCGAGTTCTGCTATTGAATTGCTGATTTAACATATTGAAATATAAGGCTTTTATTCGCCGTGGTTCTATTTTTAGATGAAATGCAATCATTGCCGCAGCATTGGCCAATTGTACTTTAAGCCAACTATTAGAATGGTATTTCCGGGCGGATACAAGAATAGATTTTGGCAATACTTTGAACTTGGACACTTTCCGGATTCTGCGAACCAAATCAAAATCTTCCATTACGACGAAATTTTCATCATAGCCTCCCAAATCTTCAAAAAGTGACCGAGTGATAAATAATGTCTGATCACCTCCTCCCGCGAAAAGTCCATTAAATCTGGTAAACCAACCGTTGAGCTTAAGAAGCTTACTCTTGGAGTCAAATTGATAACGGTAGCAACCAGACTGCATTCCTGATTCTACGGCATTAAGGATATCCTCAATAAAACCAAGACAGGGGCGGCTATCCGCGTGAAGAAAATAATAAACATCCGCGTTTGCGGCTGCTGCTCCTAGATTAAGTTGAAATGCTCTGGATTGGGTCGGGCTGGATATAAGTTTTGCACCGGATTTTTTGACAATCTCTACAGTATCATCTTTACTTCCGCCATCCACAACGATGATCTCCAAATGTACTTTCGGATCAGAGTCATAAAGGTAAGGAAGCAGTTCCTCCAGGTTTTTTGCTTCATTTAGCGTAGGAATAATTACGGATATGTAAGGTTTTGAATTCAACGGACTCTTTTGATCATATAGTTTTTAATAGGATTCTGAATAAGAACCTGATCGAGTTCACCATTTTTATAATAAAACTTATTCCGATTGCCATCGATCTCAATTTGGTAAATATCCGGTTCAATTTCAGTTATGGAACTTACGAGGCCAAAGGTTTCTGAGATCATTTGTAGTCCAGCTTTTGGTTCTTCAAAATAGAATTTCACAGTTGAAAAAGGAACCTGGGATTTCACAGGAGTCTTATTTTCAAATTTATAAGAATGTGAATCGACATTGTATTTATTCCCATCCCAGAAGATTTTACTATAAAAAGATCCACGATTGGAAACAGATTTTGTATCCGAACTGATCATTTTGCCATTTTTATAAATTGAATTGATTTTCAGATCGACATTAATTTTTCCAAAAAACCAAAAACTGACCAGACTGTTCAGATTGTATTCAGTGATTAGACCTTTTTTAGTTTCGTCGATAGTCATATCCCCGATTTTGAAGCCCGCCAGAATGATATCATAGGATTTCTGGGTGGTTTGCCCCTGTAGGTTGCTGTAACTGAAAAGGCAAATTATTAAGACTGACAGTGGCTTAAAATATATAATCTTCAATTTCGAGATCATGATGATTTGGATTGCATTTATCTACGATGTAAGTAATGTTCTGGCCTTATCATTATTCCGAAAAAAAATCCAGAATAGGTTTAGGTTCAGATTTTGAAATTATGTTTGACCTTTTCCCAATCCTCCAGCTGATCAATATCATTTAAAGGTTCAAGTAACGCCAATGTGAGATTATGCGAATTGAGTTTTTGAACCGTTTGTTCAAACACTTGTTCGGAACTCCAGGTGATATCATTAAAAATCTTTGGAATCAGTTTTTTCATACCAAAAAGGTAGTATCCCCCATCCAGTGCCGGACCGATTACTGCATCAAATTTATCAAGCGAGTCAAATGCTTTCTTTAAATGACTTTGGGTCAAGTCCGCACAATCTGTCCCTATAATGGCTACTTTTTCATAGCCTTCTGAAAATATTGACTCAAATGCATTTTTCATCCGATCTCCTAAATCTTTCCCCGATTGTACTCGAAATGAAAATTGATCTGATTTTTTCTTGTCTTCTGGAATAAAATCAGAATAAAAAATAAAGCAATCCACATCTAATGCTTTAACCTGGGCATGGGTGTATTCGATCAGCAGTTGGTAAATTTCCAATGCCTTTTGATCTCCTACACTCGCTGCAAGTCTTGTTTTTACTTTGCCTAGGGTTTCATTTTTTTGAAATATAATTAGTGCTGACTGGGTCATTATGATTTTTGGAATTATGGGTTTTAAAATTTGGTAGACGCAAATAATGGGATCAATTTGGTATTATTTGAATTTTTTAGATTTAAAGTTTAATTTTTTCGGATTACAGGAGAAAGCATATTAAATTAGTCCAGTAAATCTATAGACTAAACATTATAACTACTATGTCATTACGATTAGGAGATACCGCACCAAATTTTCAGGCCGAAACTTCCATGGGAAAAATTGATTTCTATGAATATTTAGGCGATAGCTGGGGAATTCTTTTTTCGCACCCTGCTGATTATACACCCGTTTGTACTACTGAACTTGGAACGGTAGCCAAACTGAAAAGCGAATTTGAAAAGCGCAATACGAAAGTGATGGCGCTGAGTGTGGATGGACTTGAAAATCACAAAGGCTGGATTTCAGACATCAACGAAACGCAAGGAACGGAAGTCAACTTCCCGATCATTGCTGATCAGGATCGAAAAGTTTCCGAGCTCTACGATATGATTCATCCAAACTCGAATGAAAATGCAACTGTAAGGTCTGTTTTTGTAATCGGGAATGATAAAAAAATCAAATTAATCCTGACCTATCCAGCCAGTACAGGAAGGAATTTTGACGAACTATTGAGAGTGATAGATTCTTTGCAATTGACAGCCAATTATTCGGTAGCCACTCCGGCCAACTGGAAGCAAGGTGAGGATGTTGTAGTATCTTCAACTATCAAGACTGAGGATATTCCTGCGAAGTTTCCGAAGGGTCATAAAATAATCAAACCTTATCTAAGGACAACCCCACAACCAGATTTGTAATTTTTGCTCCAAGCCTATGGAGGCTTCGATTGAAGCCTCTTTTTTTATTTTTTAACGGAATTGACGATTGCTAATGCTTCTTTAATCGTCTTTTTAATCTCTTCATAAGCACCTTTAGTAATTAGTTCTTTTTTGAAAAGCTGAGAGCCCATGCCTACACACAAAACGCCCGCATCAAACCACTCTTGAATGCTTTCAACTGTAGGTTCAACACCACCGGTGGGAATAATTTCTATTTGCGGGAGGACTGCATGAACTGCCTTCACGAACTCAGGTCCAAGCACATTAGCAGGATAAATTTTCACCAGCTCAGCACCAATTTCCTGGGCAAAGAAAACTTCAGAAATTGTCCCACACCCAGGTATCCATGGTAAATTGGCTTTTTGGCAAAACTCTCCAAGACTGGGGTTCATCACCGGAGCAACAATAAATTCAGCACCGTAATCCAAAAACATTTCTGCCTCCCAAGGATGGTAGATTGTACCAATCCCAAGTGATAGATTCGGCATTTGGTCGGCAAGTTTGCGCAATGCAGGAAATATGGCCGGAGCTTCTTTCCCCCTATTCACCATTTCTATTACTCTTATTCCGGCATCATAGGCAGTTTCAAGAAGATTTAAACAGGTTTTTTCATCAGGACTGAAGAATATCGGCATAATGCCAGCCTGATCCATTTGCTTTATAAAAGGAGTCGGATTTCTCATTTATCTTTTGATTTTACCTATGGATTCACCTAGTAATAATTGTTCGATTTCATTCAGACTGCAGAGCAAAACATCTCCTGGTACACTATGCTTGAGAGCACCTGCAGCGATAGCAAAGTCGATGGCTTTTTGCTCCGAAAAGTGAAGCAATCCATGAATCAAGCCACCCGCGAAAGCGTCTCCTGTACCTACCCGATCCACAATATGCGTCAGATCGTAAGATTTGGAAGTGAAAAATTCTTCCTTTGAGAAAAGATCTCCGACCATCGTATTGTGTGATGCACTATGAGAAGTACGTTCCGTCTTTGCAATATATTTCAAGTTCGAAAAGGTATTGAAGGCATGATTCTTAGCATCTTCGAAACTCAGAAAATCTTTATTCAGGCAGGAGTTAAAATCTCTTTTACCCGCAATCATCAAGTGAGTCAGTTCCATTAAATCGGGCATCACTTCGAATGGTTTCTTTCCGTATTGCCAAAGGTTACTGCGGTAATTTAAGTCTCCACTGACAGTTATCTCCCGTTTATTAGCTTCTTCCAATACCTTTAAAGTGAGTTGGGCGGCGGCTTCTGAGACCGCCGGACTGATTCCCGACCAATGTACCCAATCAACTCCAGCAAGTGCCTGCTCCCAATCGATCTCGGAACCGTCAAAATTTGCAAATGCTGAATCCGACCGATCATAAATAACCTGTGAGCTACGCTGCATAGCTCCCTGTTCCAAAAAATAGATTCCTATTCTCCCAGGGTTAAATCTAACCAGATCTGTTTTTAAGCCATTTCTGCGTAATTGGGCCGCTGCAGCCCATCCGATTTCCTGATCCGGAAAAGCAGTGAGATGCAGCACTTCATTTCCCCAATAAGCCAAGGCAGCGCCGACATTAGCTTCCGAACCTCCGTATTCTACATCGAATGCATGAGTTTGGATAAAACGGGCATTACCGGGTGGAGAAAGCCGGAGCATCACTTCACCAAGGGTTAAAATTTTCTTCATGGAACAAATATTTTTTCTCTAATTTGAAATGCTTTAAACCTAAAATCACCTATGCCAAATAGATTTTTAATTCTTCATCCTTCTGATAATGTCGGTGTCGCCTTGACTGATCTTTCGAAAGATGAAATCATCCAGGAATCAAACATTAAAGTTAAGATTATGGATGATATTTCAGCAAAGCACAAATTTGCCCTTCGTCACTTTGAGCCAGGTCAGGACATCTACATGTATGGCACTATCGTGGGCGAAACAACGCGGGAGATAGCCGCCGGAGCAGCGATCACCCTGGATAATATCAGCCACAAAACCAAAAACTATCAGCAGGCTACCAAAGAATATCTTTGGACTCCACCGGATGTAAGCAAATGGCAAAACCGCACTTTTCAGGGTTATCTCAGAGCTGATGGTCAGGTAGGTACTGCAAATTATTGGCTGGTTCTTCCCTTGGTTTTCTGCGAAAACACCAATATCAAACTGCTTCAGGAAGCTTTTGAAAATGCCTTAGGTTTCTCTAAGATGAATCCTTATGAGCAACAAATTAGAAATCTAATTTCGACTTTGGATGATTTTGAATCCCTGGAAAATACGGAAACGGTTTCGAAGGTTAAGTCAAATTTCTCCAATCGAGTATTTGAAAATCTGGACGGAATCCGGTTTTTGACCCACAATGGAGGCTGCGGCGGCACCAGAGCAGATGCCGAAACCCTTTGTGCACTCTTAGCAGGCTATATCCATCATCCTAATGTAGCAGGTGCCACTGTCCTGTCACTGGGTTGCCAAAATGCGGAAGCTAAAATCCTAAAGTCAAAACTTGACGCTTTGCAAAATGGACATGGAAAGCCGATGAAAATTTTTGATCAGCAACAAGAAGGAACCACCGATGAATTTATTTCCAAAGTAATAGCTGAAACTTGGAAGGGGTTAATTGAAGCCAATCTGTCGAAAAGAACCTCGCAACCTATCGATAAATTAGTCATCGGACTCGAGTGCGGTGGATCTGATGGTTTCTCAGGAATCTCAGCAAATCCGGCTTTAGGACGGGTGTCCGATGTCGTGATAAGCCTCGGGGGAAGTGCTATACTTTCAGAGTTTCCGGAGCTTTGTGGAGCGGAACAAAATCTGATTGACCGATGTGAAACACAAGAGACGGCCTCAAAATTTGTCCGACTGATGGAGGAATACTCCAAAGCGGCAGAACGTGTAGGTTCAGGATTTGATAAAAATCCGAGTCCGGGAAACATCAAAGACGGCTTACTGACAGACGCGATAAAATCCTGTGGAGCGGCAAGAAAAGGGGGAACTGCACCTGTTTCCGATGTTTTGGATTATACAGAGTATATTAAAAAACCTGGACTGAACTTGCTCTGTACTCCTGGCAACGATGTGGAAAGTACCACTGGCTTGGCGGGAAGTGGAGCCAATATCATTTTATTTACCACAGGATTAGGCACTCCTACCGGTAATCCGATCTGTCCTGTGATCAAAGTAGCTACGAATCACAAACTTGCTTCAAAAATGCCTGACTTGATTGATTTCGATGCAGGAACAATAATCAGCGGAGAACAAAGTATTGAAGAATGCGGGGACGACCTCTTGGACTTGGTCATCCAAGTTGCAAGCGGGAAAGTCATCACAAAAGCGGATCAAAAACGTAATTTTGATTTCATTCCCTGGAAGAGAGGAGTGTCGCTATAAAACAAAAAAAGGTGATCGATCGATCACCTTTGATTGATAAGGGAGTAAATTAATATATTATCCTTCCACGCATTGTACTGGAACCTTTTCCATCTTCAGGATTAAAAAAACCGACTACTTCGCCTTCGCCGGTTGCGTATTCAAATTTACCTGTTCCACCTACAATTTTGACTTGGGCTACGAAATCTGCCCTTGTCTCACTAGTTGGAGTAACTGAATTTGAAACAGCTTCGAACCAGATCGAATTTCCTTTTCCATCAGTGGTGATGGAACTTACATTATCAGGAATACTGGTTAGCCCTAAAGCAGCTAATTCATCAGCAAAAATCATCGTAACGGGACTTCCTACTGTTTCCAAACCATTTGTTCCGAATTGAGCAAACTGATTCAAAAATGTCAATGCTTTACCCATGTGTGTAGAATTACCTTTACCGGTACCTGGATAAAAAGCATTATCAGGACCTCCTGTAAAACCCGGTCCTGGTTCTAATTTAAGATTATTCTCAAATCTTTCAAAGTAATTTCGTTCAACTGCTTTTCTTAGATTTTCACCTCCTTCGGCAGGAGTACTTAGCACTTCAACTAAGTTGCTTTCTTCTTGAATCACAGGTGCTTCCGAGTCAGGTAAACAAGAAAACATTAATACAGAGGCCGATAAAATCAAAGCCGATTTTCTGAATAATAGATTTTTTTTCATTTGTTAGATTTTAAGGTAGATTGGTTTTTTCTAAGAATATAATATTCGTTTGATTGGTTAGTGAAATCTCTTTATAAAAATTCAAATTCAATATTTTGCATTTCAAACCAATAAAAGTGCCAATCTTGTTCAAAGCACCAAAAATTATTTGCCAAAGTGAGCTTTATTAAATAATAAATAGGTTCCTCTTGAAAATATAAACTCAACCTTGAATAATGCTAAAAATATTTTACAGCTTCGCAATCCTCGTTTTTTGTGTACAGGATAGAAAGCCGTAAACAAAAAAAGGTAGCTAAAACTACCTTTTCAATTAATCAAGTTTCAATCAAAAGAAACTTTCCACTTGAGGCCTTTTCCCGAACTTGTCTTGCCTTTTGATAGCCCGGTGAATTATACCAGGCGATAGCCAATTCTTTTGAGGGAAATTCAAGCATCACCAATCGGTCATGATCCCAAGATCCTTCCAATATTGTCACTGGATTACCTCTCAGAATAAATTTACCTTGAAACTCCTGGACTGTCGCCGGAGTAAGTTTTTTGTACTCTTCATATTGAATTGGATCCAGGATATCCATTTCTACAATTACAAATGCTGCCATAGTTCTTATTGTTCGAAGCCCAAGCCCGCCGCGAAACGGGTTTTAGCATGAGTTATTCTTCTTTTAGAGATCAGGTCGTTTAGGGTTAGTTTGGAGTTGTAAAGCGTCACTTCACGGGCATTGACCAGAAAGAGGCTACTTTCTCCTATTTCAAATCTTCTCAATTCTGCTGCGAGCAAGGCTTCAAGATTGATCACATTCTGTGAAAATACAAGAATCTGAGAATTAACTACTTCAAAATTATTGATCTCAGCCTCTAATTTGGTGCGTAGTTGCACTTCTTTCAGGTCTCTGGAATTCTGCTTAAAATCAATTTTTGCATTTGCCAGACCAAGTGCCCCTCGGCTCTTTCTCAACAATAAAGGAGTATATATTGAGACACCCCATTTATAGTTGTTCTCAAAAAAGGGCGCTATATTTCCAGTCGTGCTTTCGGTCAGGAAATTATATTTCAACTTCACCACGGGCAATATCTGCTGGGCTTTCAGTTTTCGCTCCACGCCAAGACTAGCCAACTCGAAATCAGCAATTTGCAATGAAGGGTGATTACCGACCGCGGCCCTTAGATCCTCTTTTTCCAATAGTGGGAAAAATCCATCGAAAAGATTTTGAGGGACGATATTCTCTTCCAAGATCATAGGGTTACCTTCTATATCCCAGAGAAACGTATTCAAAAGCTGCGTTGCTCCGAAAAAAATATTCTCTGCTGATTGGAGGCTATATTGCCGATTTAACAAAATAGAAAAGGCTTCAACCGTATCTATGGCAGGCAGATCACCTTGCTCATAGGCAATTTTCACTGCATTAAGTCGGATTTCTGCCAAGTCTACCCCTTCATTGAGTACTCTTACATTTTCAAACGCTACTGACCACTTCCAATATGCATCTGCGGCATCCAAATATAATTCATTGAGCAATTGGGCACGCTGGAATTCTGTAGACTCACGATAAAGCTGCGCCTGACGAAGCGCTGCCCTACGTTCATCCATAATCAAACCTTGCCCAAGATTCACTGCCGCACCGGCTGCGATCAGGCCATCTGAAGGAACAGAACCCTCCGGATTCAAAAACGAACCGGAATTTCGCTCGAAAGTCCCATTCAATTCAATTCCTGCCCAAGTAGGAATGCTGATACCTGCCTCCTGCTTGTCATAGTAAACATTCTCTTTGAATTCCTTTTTATCTAAAGTACCAAAGAGTTTGGGGTCAAATCCCCCCCTCGCTTGTCGCACTTCCATCTCACCCATCCGCAGATTGATTTCAGCCTGGGCGGCAACAGGATGATAGGAACTCACCCAGGTCTGAAAAGAATCATAATCCAGGGTATCAAGTACCTGCGCAGATCCAAACTGGCTGACAAGAAAAATGCTAAAGCTCAATAAAAACTTCTTCATCATTTTTTATTAGCTAAGCTCTCTTTTTCTTCCTGTGTATAATAATCCGCAGGGAAACCATTGAGCTGTCGCCAGATCTCATACCAAACAGGGACATCGTTGAATAATGCAATACCGTCTGCTCCAGATCCCATCCGTAGCAATTCAGGCCAAGGCTGTTCCTCAGGATCTTCGGCTACGACAACCCGATATTGATTATTAGATCCTGCAAACTGATCAATTGCCACGACTACACCACCAAATGTTCCGTTAGAAAGCTGAGGCCAACCAGAAAAAACGATTGCAGGCCAGCCATCAAAGATGAACCGGACCTTATTGCCGATCTTGATGAGTGGTAAATCAACCGGCTGCACGTACATTTCTACGGCAAGTTCTGCTTCGGCCGGAACAATATTTAGAATCTGTTCACCTTCTTTGATTGTCTCTCCAATACCTACCTGAATTGATTTGGCTATATAACCATCCTGTGGCGCCAATATATGTCTAAATCCAGTTCTAGCCTCGTAATTTGAGTATTGGTTCTCGAGCTTAGTAGCAGTAGCTTCAGCATCATATTGGGAGGATAAGGCAGTGTACATCTCCGAGTTGGCTTTGGCTACTTTATCTTTGAAATCATTGTCAATGGCACTCAGATCCAATCTGGCCGTGATTAATTCATTCTGACTGCTGAGCAACTTATTTTCTGCATCAATTCTTTTGGCCAATACCTCCTGGAATTTCAGACGTCGAGATTCCAGATCAGTTAAGGACCTTAATCCTTCTTTATAAAGCGTCTCGGCTCTGACCAACTGCTCCTCACCTACTTTGAAATTTGCAATAGATTGTACTAAGTAGATACTGTCTGATTTTACTTTTAGCTCAGCCATGGTCAGTTTATTCTCAGCCTGCTGTAATCGTAAAATGTTATTTCGCTCTAAAGCAAGAATTTGATTTTCCAATGCACCCACTTTCTCTTTATAAGATAGGGCCGAAAGATTTTTGGCATTGACCTGCAATTGGGTCCGTGGCAATAGCAAGGAATCAAAGTATTCATCCTTTATCTCGGAAATTCTTAAAATTGTGTCACCCTTTTGTACAAAAGCTCCTTCCCGCACGTACCATTTTTCGATACGACCCGCGATCACAGAATGTATGGTCTGTGGGCGCTGTTCCTGTCTCAAAGCAGTGACGTATCCTTTGGATCTTATATTTTGAGTCCAAGGCAGAAATAGCATCAGGAATAATACAATCAGAAGACCAGTAAGTATACGCACTCTACGCTTACTCTCTCTGATTGGTAGCGTCATCACCAAACTTTTAGCACCGCTAAAAGGAATCGACTCCTTTATCTTGACATTTGAAATATCTAACATGGCTTTATAAATTCTTTACTCTAAAGGTTTTGTAATTCTCATAATCCCCATTAAAAGCAACATTGCCTTTTTCAAGATGAACAATCTGAGAAGCTCTGGTTAATATATCTTCATCATCAGATACCATTACTAAGGTCCAATTACCATTGAAGAGGAAATCACGTACACGATTTTTTGTAGCTCCATCAATATGGTTCATCGAGTTTTCCATGACGATAGCTTTTGGTTCCCCCAAAAATGCCCTTGCCAGCAAAATACTTTGAGCACGTCTACGTGAGAGACCTTTGCCGTCCGGTTGAAGTATCGTCTCCAGATCTGCTGGAAGTTGGTAGATATAATCCTTCAAATCCACCAAATCCAAGATATAATCCAACTGATCCTGATCAAAATCTCTACCCACAAGAATATTTTCTTTGATAGACCCATGAAAGATCTGCTGTGTCTCGAGACAATCTCCAACCATCTCCCGATATTTTTCAAGATTAATCATCTCTATGGATAGATTATTCACTTTGACTTTACCTTCGTATTCTTCATACAATCCTGAAAGCAAAGCCAAAAGGGCACTTTTCCCACTTCCACTTTTCCCATTCAAAACAACTTTTGACCCAGGTTTAATGGATAAAGAAAGATTTTTCAAGATTGCTTCTGATGCATCCTGTGGTTGAAAAGTGACTTTTTCCAATGCAAATTGAAGTCCTTCAGGCTGAGACACAATCACCTTTTCATCTTCAGACCTATGCTCCATCTCAAGGTCCATCACCTGGCCAATTTTCTCTACAGAAACCAACGTGTCATATACAGTCTCCAACGACAAAATCAATTTTTCAACGGCATTGACTACCAAAACAATGATCACCTCTGCGGCAACAAACTGACCGATACTTATCTGTTCATTGATCAAAAGAAAACTTCCCGCAAGCAATAGACTGGTAACAATCAGAACCTTAAAGACAATCATGACTTTGTACTGAAAGATCAGAACCGAAAAGTGCTTGGTACGGAAATCCACGTACTTCTGAATTATTTTGTCGGCTCTGAGAATGGGTAATCTGGT
>CAZFSC010000009.1:0-48292 GCA_964521585.1 uncultured Limnohabitans sp. | reverse complement strand
GGGAAAAACTACTCAGAGAATTTAGCAGGATTAAAATAAGGAAGCCAATCTGCTAACAGAATTTAACTATTTAAAAAGTTCCTAAAATTAAATAGACAAAAAAAAGACCCGAGGAATCGGGTCTTTATATTTAGCTTAGTTTGAATCGAATCGGAAGTCTCATTCGGGTACGAACTGGTCGACCTCGCTGCTTACCTGGCTCCCATTTAGGAGCTTCGCTTACTACTTTGACAGCTTCCTCGTCACAACCTCCTCCAATTCCTCTAAGTACTTCCACATCTTGGATAGAACCGTCAGTGTTCACTACGAATACCACGATTACAGTACCTTCAATACCCATTCTTCTTGCTTGAGTTGGATATTTTAGATTTTTGGATAAGTATTGGTTCCAACCTGCCATTCCCCCTGGAGGATTTGGCTGAGTCTCTACCACGTCAAAGATCTCGTCTGCTTTTTCGACTACGGGTGCATCAGCGATCACTACTTCTTTGATTACAGTAGTTTCTTTTACATCCACGTCAAAATTCACCTCAATTTTATCTTCGATTTCAACTTCATCAGGAATTTCCTGGATGATTGGTTGCTCCACTGGAGGTGGAGGTGGTGGGGGTGGCTGCTCTGTGATTGGAATATCCAGCAGTTCTTCGAAGTTATCAGTTACCTGACCAAGGTCTTTCAAAGAACCGTCGTCAAATGACTTCCACTCGAAAGCTGCAAGAGTAGCACCTACAGCTACTGCCAAACCAAGATTCAGGAACATTCCTGATTTTTTGGTCAGATCAGCGCTTGGAGTCTTTTTTGCTTCCATGGTGAGTTTGGTTTATACTGGTTGATTTTTTGTCTATTTACAAGTAACAAGTGTACTAATTATAATGCATTAATGCAAGCCTATCTTTGTGGTAGGAATCTTAAAATATGCTAAGAAACCTAAAATTCCCCCTATTTCATTGACAATCATATCGATAAAATCAAAATTCCGGTTGGGGATAAAGTATTGGAAACTTTCCAAAACAATGCCTGCAGAAATACCGAAAATGATAAAATTTACCATTAATCTTTTTCGATGAAGGGCTAATTCTTTTCGATGGACTCCTACACCGGCCCAAAGAAAGCTGAGTACCGAAAAGCAGATCAGATGAATTATTTTATCCTGGAAGTCAAATAATTGGGCATCGGGGAATCGGTCACCTGGAGTAAGCATGGCAATCGAAATAACACCAAGCCAAATGACCGCTAGCGAGATTCTTAACACTCCTGGTTTTAGTTACCTACCAGTTCGGCGTATTCAGAGTCTGAAAGCAAATCATCAGGTAGATCACCGGAGATTTTCACTTTAATCATCCATCCATCTCCATAGGGCGATTCGTTCACCAATTCGGGGTTGTCCTCAAGCTCTGAATTCAGTTCCAAAATTTCTCCGGAAACAGGCATGAACAAATCGGATACTGTCTTTACAGCTTCCACAGATCCGAAAACCTCACCTGTCTCAAGGGATTCGCCAACAGTTTCTACTTCTACATAGACAATGTCTCCCAATTCACCGGCGGCAAATTCCGTGATTCCGATTGTAGCTACATCACCATCAATTTTTACCCATTCGTGGTCTTTGGTGTACTTTAATTCTTGAGGAAAATTCATTTGGATTGATTTTTATAGTGCTCCAAAAATAGCAGGATTAAAATAAGTTTGAAATCTATTGAGATAAATTAAATCGCAATTGTCCTCCAAACGCAGTGGACGCACGCTTAAATGCAGTAGTCACTCGAGGGTCGTTGATTGTCCTATCAAAATAAAAGGTCAGGTTGAGGTTCTGATTGATCAGGTAGCTTACTGTTGGTCTGATTTGAATACTCATGTTACCATTTGTGATGGTGCTGGATTCTTCAATTTTTCGTTGTACTGTACGGGTATCTACTATCCGGGTATCCATTCTGAATTGGAGGTCATTTTTTAAAACCGTCTGCCTGCCTTGGATTTTGAACGGGATCTTCATTCCTGATTTGATGTAACCGATGTTAATCCCCACGTCATTGCTACGCTGTTCTGTGACCTGTGCATTTGAGAAATTCAAACCGAGATTTCGCTCTTTATTATAATTGACAGTAATATTGAGTCGATCCTTGGTCAATAGATCTATTCCCACCAATGGGCTGAATCGCTCGGAAAGCACCACTTGATTCAATACATAGATTGGAATGAATTGACCATTATCATTGATCTCGTTCGGAATTGGAATATTCTGAAGTGTATTAAACAGTTCCAACCCCTGCTGATATTGCAAAGAATTGGAAAAATTGCTTGCATCATAGGTGGATTCGTAGGCATGGGTAATATTGATACTGCTGAAAATATCCTTGAGCCCTTCCAATCTGGATAGCCCACGATAATCTAATCTCCAATTTGGAAGTGGAGTTTTCGGAAAAGGGTTCAGATTAATATCCGAAGCATTTATTCCTCGGTAAGCAGCGATGAAAGAAGGAATCAATACATTTTGACCATTAATGGCATATTCTCCTCCTCCAGTCTGGCTGTCGAGTCGTGACTTGATGATCGCCCGGTTATTTTCAAATTCAGTGAACAGAGGCGAAACATTATCAAAATCATCCCTGCTGAATGTGGTTGCTATCATGATGGTTGTCACCCCATAGGATCCGATTCGGTTGGGGCTGATAGAAAGATATTCACCTGGGTTTGTTTCCGAGTTCCTGAAGATTTCCTGATAATCACCTGTTTCCCGTTTAGTGGCATTCAAGGTGATCCGGAAATCCTGAAATGGCTCCAGCAAGCTTCCAAATTTCATATTTACCACTCGGCTTTGACCAAATGGCTGTGTCAGCTCCGCACTCGGTGCTAGGATTCCGGCATTGGCAAATTCATTTCGAATCCGCGGATCCTGACTACCAAACAAGAATGCGAGTCCGGGATTGTTGAATGCCCGATCCATTCCTAGTAGACCTGTATTGGGCATATATCCTGGTAAGAAGGTTCCCTCGATTTTTCCGTAACTGAAAGTGAATTCTTTGACCATCATCATGGCTTTGATGATTTTATTCGACAGGGGAGTGCCAATGGTGTCCTCTGCATTGGTCGTGGATCTGCCAGGAATACTCGGGCGTTTTGGGGCATTGAGTGCTGCCAGCTTTTTGTTTTTATTATAGAGTTTTACCAGATCCAGCTTTCCGATAATGGATTGATCGCGGGTGTTTTGAATCGTATTTCCTAGTGTATCCTTTTGCCCGATGGCGCCTGTCATCCAAGTATAAGTTGTAGCATATTTGTAATCTGCTCTGACCCAATCTGTCAAGGGCGATTTGTCAAAAGGGATAGTATAATTCAGCGTTGCGTTATGTCTGTAGTTCGTTCTTCTTCCAAAGTTCCAGAAGTTGGTTCGTACTGAATCGGCTTTTTGTTCCGTATCCAAATCTCCCTGTGGTTCGTCCACAACAGCCAAAACACTGGAGTTATAATCAACTCTCAGATTTTTGGTCAAATCCCAGTTTACCGTGTAAGCCCGATTCATAAAAAAGCTCTTTTGAAAAAGCGGATCCACTCCTGCTGTACTCAATTGATCATTTCTGTATTGAGATCTTAGAAATTTTCTATCCACATCTACTCTGGCAAGTACCAATGAGGGAGAGAGATTCAAATTGAAGTCTTTAATTAATCTTAGATGGGATGAATTCAGGAACTCAACGTTTTTGAAAGGTTCCAAATTCCAGGGCCTTGGCTGGTAATTGTAAGTGATATTACCTCTGTAGGTTTTGAAATTATAAGCCTGAATCTGTGCATTGGTCTGAGTGACTGTTCCATAGGCGTAAGAGAGAGAGAAGTTGCTCAAATCAAAGTAATTCCCTTTTGCATCCGGATCCTTTTTGACCTTTCTCACATTATTGAAACTGATATTTCTTCTGTTCATTTGATCCAGGGCAATCTGACGATATGCATCCCGCTGGGCATCCGTTTCAAATTTTTGTAAAGCAACCTCAAAGGGTACATCTGGATTTAATGGATCGAACTCCGGACGGGTAGAGGAGTTTTCCACACTGAAATAAAAAGGAATACTTACACCCAACGCCTCTGGAAGGAGTTTGTGGATGTCCACATTCGTCGAAATATCATATTGGGTGGTAGCCGTACGGGATCGCTGCGAAAGTCTGGTTTCCAGTCCTCCAAAGCCTATAGAATTGTGACGGATTGAGGCTGATACCACTGCGACATCAGCGATTTTAGCATTTAATAGTGCATTTGCAGCCCAGCCTGTTGATTCAGTAAATCCAGTCACCCGAAGTTCATTTGCCCAGATGCAGATACTTCTGGGGCCGACCCCGCTAAGACCAGGGTTGCGTACGCCGATCATGGAAGCTTGGGAAAGGGATAATTCAGGTCTACCGACTACAGTGACTTTATACTGTCTGATTTGCTGCGAAAATGGAAGATTCAGCGGAACCTGATTGTTATCCCTTTCCACCTTAACCCCAACGATCTCCTGAATGGCTATATCGATTTCATTCTGGGATGGCCAAATCAAATTGGGATCCCGGGTACCTTTGGGTGTGATGGTTAGGGGTACCTCAATCTCATAATAGTTATCAGTATAGTCTGTTCCCAATCGTAAAAATGCCGTAATCTCACCATCCAAGGCATCCTCGCTATCTGCATGCAAAAACATTTTGATGCGCTCAAACTGAACCAAGTCTAGAGTAACATTCTTGAAAACTGCACGGGCATCTCTTGGCTGCAAGTCCTCCACACAGACTCGCAAAGATTGCTCGTTGAGTCTTCGCTCGACAGTGGAGGTATTGTCCCGATCCCGGATGATACCCGGAGGTAAGACATAAGGACTCTGGGTAGCACTTCCCTGACTATTCTCCTCAATACTGACCACATCTACGGTTACAGTGGAATTTCCCGGTTCTGGTATTTCAAAAAAACCTCTTTGAAATAAAGATTCCTGAAAAACCCGCCATTGGCTGCCTACCATCCGGAAGTTTGCCATACGCATCACCACTGGCTGCTCAAAATCTGTGAGGTAAGTCCGAATCCAACGGATTGATTTGAATCCAGAGATATTCCCCTGCGTCCGATCGGGTTGGCGGATTGGGATTCTGATCAAATACCAATTTACACTCTCGCCTGCTTCAACATGGGTCACCTTGTCTACGATATATTTATTGCCTACCTCTAATTGACCCGGGCGAAGATCTAATTCGTATTCGTAATAATTTTCTAGTTCGTTTATGGTATTATCTATATTAAGATCCTCATTGTCTGGTAGGTTAGATCCAGATGGGGTGTAAGGAAGATTTTCGCTGGCAGTGACGGGAGTATTACCTTCCATTCCGTTGAATTTCTTGTATCTCTCCAGGATCTTGACATTATTTTGGTCAAAATTTGGGTCAAGATAGTATTGAAACAGATCTGAAGAAACGTCTTGCTCAATGGACCTTCTAGCTTCCGGAGAGACGGTTAACCGATCGAGAAATCTGCTCCTGAAATAAGCCGGTTCATCTTCATTCTTCAATCCATCCAAACCCACATCTTGATTTTCCCGAGAGGTTTCTGAATTGTCAAATGCAGGTAAAAGAAACTGCTCCCTTGTGATTCTTCCCCACTCGTTATTTCCAGTTTTGGCGGGATCTCCATCTGCCGGCAATCCATTTTCGAAAGCATGTCGCCCGTCCTTATTTACATCCTCGGAGATGTCGCCTAAATTGATATACAATTTACCACCGGTCGTATTATTCTGGTTGAAAATTCCATCCAAAACTCTTCCGTTTTCTCCTTCAATGAATGGATCCAATAGCCAAAATTCAATGTAATCGATGTTGTTTCTATCAAAATCCACTTCAGTGGTAATTGCCCGCGTAATCGCACCGTAATTTCTTTTCGGGTTTGGAAGAAATCCTTCTAAAGTCAGATTGGGATTGTAATTGTACATCCCGCGCTCATGAGGAAAGAAAGCAAATTCGAACAAAGGTTCTGGCGTGATAATCACTTCCCGATCCTGTTGAGGGAAAATCTCCTGCGGAAGCACTCTTCTCACATAGTGATTTCTTCTGTCCTCACGGGTGATGTTCTCAGGCACTCCAGGCCCACTTTCCCGATAGAAGATATTGTCAATATTGTACCAGGCCACTCGTGCTCTCCGGTACGCCGATCCGAGATTATCTTCGGTTTGATTACTTAGATCAAAGCGATCTTCAGGAGTCTGAGGGGTAGATCCCAACTTCCAGTTTTGATTTGCAGCACCACCAAGATTAAAAGGAGTTATTGCGGCTTCGAAATCATCGATGTAGGATGCCTGTTCACCATTTACCCGGTTGGATGTGCCTGGGATTAATTGAGCAAATTCACCGCTAAACTGCACCATAGAAGTTTCCTTGGTGTCGGTGAAAGGCAAGGCGTCTGCCAGCTTGGTAAGAAACCTCGATTCGCTACTGTAGTTAGCATCGAGCCCCCACATGCTATTTCGAATGGTTTCGTTTCCGGTAGCGATTCGGGTGACATTGGGTCGTTCATTGAGGTAAAGAAAGGTTCCTCCGATATTGAATTTGTCACTAAATAGATAATCCAAACGGGTTCCCAACAGACTTCTGGTCTGAAAGGATACTAAGTCGGCCTTTTCAAAACTGACATTGATCTGCTTACCGGATTGGAGGATAGCTTCGTTGATGATAACAAGTCTTCCGGTATTGTAATCAACAGTGAAATCGGTGCCTTCCGTTAGCGGAATATTTCCCGCTGAGACAATCACAGATCCTGGAGATATGTTTAGTCCGGGAAGTTGGATTTCGCTGGCAGATCCTGCGGTAAATCTTCCTTTCAGAAAATACTTATTCAATCGGGTAACCAGTTCTGCATCTGCTTGGGTAGTCCGGTAAAGGGTGTCATAGACATATTTGTTTTTTAATACCACTTCTGAAGGAGCAAATTTGTCTTCCAGATTGGAACCGAAAGGCTCCAAAACCGGGAATACCAAAAGACCTCGGTTGGGAAGGATAGTGAGCCCCTCAACAAAGTCAAAATTACCGTCCGGTGCTGGGTCATTTTGTGGGTTTAGGTTATCCAGACCAGTCAGCCTGATTAGAGGGATGTCCTTTACATTTTGGCCTTCCAGCAGCGAGGGGTTATCCAGTCCAGTCCGGTCGTCCCGGTAGATGACCTGCAGTTGAAATCCGTCTCTGAGAATCTGGTTTGCATTGAGCGAATAGACGTTTTTCATCATCAAATCCCATGTTGGAATCTGGGTGTTGATTCTGGCAGGACGAAGGAGTTTCAAAAATATCAACTGCTCTTCTGGAATATTCTGATAATCTTCTGTGAGTTCACCTACTCTATATACTTGTCCATTGTAGGTGTATTCGTAGGATACAGCGAGGATTTCATCATTTTGTAATCTTCTGAATAGGGATAAGTATCCCAATTGTTTATTGAAAAAATACTCCGTCTCATCCAGCTTCCGTGCCCCGTTGATTTGTTCAAAATCAACACCTTTTCTCAGACCGAGACTTGACTCAATCGCCCCGGTACCAGAGTCGAAAGGCCTGAAGGTTGGGTTGTTGGTAAGAGTAGAAAATAGATTGTTGGCATTATTTGATGCTGGAGAATTGGGATTGGTTGGATTGATGTTTGGGTTATTGGGATTGAGCAGGACTCGTCCTTCTCCCATATCCACGAAACCGGCAATATTTCTCAGAGTCTTTGTGTTGGTCGCCCGATTCATGATATATACTTCGATCCGAGTCACGTTCACGCCGGAGAGTACCTGCGGAAGTCCCCTCAACCAGCGCTCGTAATTGTCCCTGAAAAAGTGGGCGATAAAAAAATGCCTGTTTTCATCATATCTGGAGGCTTGAATATCAAATGAGCGACCCTGTCCATTGGCATCGATGACCAGATTGTCTCTCCGTCCCCGCTGAGTAGAGGCGACTGCCGTGACGTTAAGTTTGCCAAATTGCATCTGGGTTTTAACACCAAATAGATTCTGAGCACCTTGAATCAAGCGATTCTGAACAGGCATGCTCACATTTCCTATTTCAATGGATTTTATAATGTCCTCTTCAAAACCATTGAATTCTACTTTGAGCTGATTCTGGAAATCGAATGAATTATTGGAATCAAAATTGGCTCCTATTTTTACTTTTTCCCCCAAAGAGCCATTGACCGCCATTTGGATTTGCTGATCAAAATTGAAACCACCATTCCGCTGCTGACGGATCGGAAGAGTAGGATTATCAATTCTTCTAAATACTGCACCAAAATCAAGGTTGACATATCCGGAAGGTACAATATTGATTTCGCTCCCGCCGAATATCCGATCAAATGCAGGGCTTACGGTTAGTGGAGGAATCAAACCTCTACCTTCTACTGCACTTTCGCCATCTGAACCACGGGATCTACTCCGCCAGTAATCTTGCCGGACTTTATATTCCTGAATTTTGGAGAATTCTTCAAAGTTATACTCCTGCTGGTTTCCGATTCTGGTAGAATCCAACTCGTCCACAATAGTGTATCTAAGAGTGGAATCCACTTGCACCTCTATATTTTGATTGATAGGCGAAGGTTGGTAATATGGTACTCTGGACCTAAAAAATGGATTTCTCTGCGGAAAAAGGGGATTAGTCCGTAAGTTTTGCCAAAGCAAATACGATGGAGTCATCCTCCTTAGATTCAATGAATCAATCCTAGACTGGGTGGTATCAGGATTGGTTTGTTGAGCCTGGGAAGTAGTGATGACGAGCAAGAGGCTTAGCAGGATATAGCACTGTCGCCAACCTGCAATAAACCTTCGACTTAAAAAAGTCAATATCCCCCGAAAGTTCAATACAGCTACAAATTATGGTGTCTTTAAAGATGCTTTAATTAAATCTTCTAATGAAATTTCCCCATCAGTTTTTTTAAGCACGCTCGCTATATTTTTTTCTGCTGCTGCCTTTTGAAAACCAAGGGTAATTAAAGCTTGTAACGCTTCCTCTCTCACTTTATTACTATTACTGGATTTGAGGAATCCATATTGTAACGACCCTGGATCGGAGCTGCCTGATTTACCTATTTTGTCCTTCAATTCTAAAATGATTCTTTGGGCAGTCTTGGTACCAATGCCTTTGACAGCCTGTATAGAACCTACATCTCCTGATAGAATCGCATGTTCGATTTCTTCTGTGCTCAGTGAGGATAAAATCATCAGCCCGGTGTTCGGACCTACACCATTGATTCCAATCAACTGTAAGAAAAGACGTTTCTCGTTTTCCTCTTTAAAACCATAGAGTGTATGGGCGTCTTCTTTGATGTGTAAAAAAGTGAGGAGCCGAATCTGCTCCTCATCTTTTATTTTGCTGTACGTCTGTAAGGAGATTTTGACTTGGTATCCCAATCCCCCCACATCAATGATTACGTAAGTGGGATCTTTATAAACCAGTTTGCCACTCACATAGGAAATCATACCGCTTCGTTTGTTTGTGCATCTACTACCGCAATGGCCACCATATTGACAATTTCTCTTATTGAGCTTCCCAACTGTAGAATATGAACAGGTTTATTCATTCCCAATAAAATCGGACCGATCGCCTCTGAATTACCCAGCTCTGATAGGAGTTTGTAGGCGATATTTCCAGAACTCAAATCCGGGAATATCAACGTATTCGTTTTCTTTCCGATCAGTTTGGAGAACGGGTACATGTCACGTTGGATTTCCTCATTGATCGCAACGTTTGCCTGCATTTCTCCCTCGATTATCAGATCAGGATATTTTGCTTTGGCCAGTGCTGTTGCTTTGGCTGTTTTTGCTGGAATTTCTCCTTGAGCAGATCCAAAATTAGAATAGGAAAGAATGGCAATCCGTGGCTCCATATTAAAGAATTTAACTGCTTCAGCAGTGAGACCGATGATTTCTACCAATTCTTCAGCAGTTGGATTCAGGTTGACAGTCGCATCTGCAAAGAAATAGGGGCCTTTATCGGTATTCATGATGTACATGCCCGCTACTCTTTTCACTCCTTCTTTCACACCGATTGTATGTAGTGAAGGAAGAATTGTTTTTGGATAATCCCTGGTGAGCCCGGAAATAAAAGCATCTGCGGTCCCTGCTTCTACCATGAGTGCCCCAAAATAATTTCGCTGAGTGACCAGTCGGTGTGCTTCTGCCAGAGTCATTCCTTTACGCTGTCTCTTTTTGAAAAGAATCGAAGCAAACTTGCTGACCATTTCTGGTTCTTCCAGTGGATCGATTATCGTAACGTGGGATAGGTCAAGTGAATTGTCAGCAATGAGGGCAAGGATTTTTTCACGATTACCCAAAAGAATAGGATTAGCGATTTTTTCATCCCGGATGATCTGAGCAGCCTTGAGGATCTTGCGATTGTCGGCCTCTGCAAATACAACGCGTTTCGGATCTTTCTTCGCTCTGGCAATCACCACAGACATCAATCGTTGATCGATTCCTATTCGCTCCTGAAGCTCGAGTTCATAAGCATTCCAGTCTTTAATGGGGAATTTGGCTACGCCTGATTCCATGGCCGCCTTTGCCACGGCAGGTGCAATCGTAGTTATCAATCTTGGGTCAAGCGGTTTTGGGATAAGATACATTCTCCCAAATCCCAGCTTGGTTTCGCCATAAGCTTTGTTGACGATATCAGGAACAGGTTCCTTGGCTAGTTTTGCAATTGCTTTTGCTGCAGCCAATTTCATGGATTCATTGATTGCTGTAGCTCTTACATCCAATGCTCCCCGGAAAATGTAAGGGAATCCCAATACGTTATTCACCTGATTAGGATGATCTGATCTTCCCGTAGCCATGATGAGATCTTCACGCGCTTGTATGGCTAATTCATAAGGGATTTCGGGATCTGGATTTGCAAGGGCAAATACAATGGGATTAGGTCCCATTAATTTGATCTGATCCTGACTTACGATATTGCCGGCAGATAGACCTAAAAATACGTCTGCATTTTGCAATGCATCAGAAAGGGTATGGATATCCCTGTCCGTGGAAAATTCTCGTTTGATGTCATCCAAGTCGGCTCGATCATTTCGGATAACCCCTTCCTTGTCACACATAACCAAGTTTTCACGCTTGACTCCAAGTGACATGTAGAACCTTGTACAGGAAACTGCTGATGCTCCTGCTCCGTTGACTACCAATTTGATTTCTGAAATGTTTTTTTCTACTATTTCCAGTGCATTGAGCAAAGCCGCTCCTGAAATTATCGCTGTCCCGTGCTGATCGTCATGCATCACGGGGATTTTCATTTGCTTTTTAAGTTCTGTTTCAATTTCAAAGCATTCTGGAGCTTTGATATCTTCCAGATTCACCCCTCCAAAAGTGGGCTCCAGCGACTTAATGATTTCGATAAGCTTTTTGGGATCTTTTTCATTGATTTCAATGTCAAAGACATCGATTCCTGCAAATTTCTTAAAAAGTACACCTTTTCCTTCCATCACTGGTTTGGAAGCTTCAGGGCCTATATCTCCAAGTCCGAGGACTGCAGTTCCATTTGAAATTACCGCCACCAAGTTTCCTTTGGCAGTATATTTATAGACGTTTTCTACATCTGCTTCGATTTCTTTGCAAGGCTCTGCGACGCCTGGGGAGTACGCAAGAGCAAGGTCCATCTGACTGGATAAAGGTTTGGTTGGGATTACCTCGATTTTGCCGGGTGAACCTTGTGTATGATAATTAAGTGCGTCCTCTTTTCGGATTTTAATGGGCATAAAAAGCTAAAATTATTTTAGGGTTAGGTTCCCTGATCTTCCTTCCAACCTATATCCGTGTTAAGAAGAATGGTCTCAATTTCTCGAAGGGCATCTCGGTGAACCTCATTTGGGTAAAACACGAATCCTTCAAGGTAGTAAAGTTTTCCTTTTTCTTCATCCACCATCAGATAGCCTAGGTAAGTTCCACCCATGCTTAGGTTGTTGGTTTTCCAGGAAGCCCTGATTTCAGTGGTAAAATTATCATTTATCACCATGTTTCGGAAAGCCGGAGGGATTTGTTTTTCAGTGATTACATAGGAGGTCGGATCTTCTGGATCCCCAAAAATATGTTCCCTTGCAAGTGAGTCTCTGAGTTTGAGGATGTTCTCTGGAAATGTTTGAGACTCATCCACATAATCCTGCTCATGAAAAATTAAGCTGATATCTGCCCGATTTGCCGTCGGCGTGATCTGCCTGAGCCACAAAAATCCAGGAACTGATTTCGCAATTTGATACGAAGCAGGGACATTAATCTGAATTCCGATCTGTTTTTTGGCTTCAAATTCAGCTTCGGTATTTTTTCTAGCCAAAATGATTTTCTCCAATCTTCCTCTCTCTCGAACTTCAAATAAGTTTTGAATTCGATTTCCATGTTTTTTGAGGTTGGCTACCAGCTCTTCTTCGTTTTTCCCAAAAAGGTATAACACTTCTTGACCAAGGGCATATTCATCTTCCATTCGAAGGGAATAGATGCTAGGATCATTCAATGCTTTTTCTTTTGATTCTTTGGAAAATTGGGAATTAATCGCCTGACTGGAACTACTTTTATCATCAAAAGTAGTCACAAAGATCAGGTTATTGGACATTTTCAGCATGCGGTTCATCGCTCTGGGGTCCACTACATTGACTTTGAATTTGGATTCTGACCGGAACATCCCAGGTAGATCGGACTCGAAGATATTTCGCAGCTCGTCTCCGACTGGCCCTGCATATTTGGCAGAGTCGATCACCATTATGATCTCTCCAATGGTTCCTCTTGCCTTTGGTTTGGCACTGTCAGCCATACTTCCATCTTGGCTGCAAGAGGTAGCAAATGCAATAAATAAGACTACTAATATTAAGCTTAATTTAATTCTCATGGGGTTGATTTTCTATTCCACAATCAAATTAACACCTTAAAAATACTTATCCTTTTTTAAGGGTTATTTTTCCCTGTAGTTAAAAAAAATTAACAAACCAGTGAGATTAGTTTTATCCGATGATCAGTTTCTGTCCAGGTTTGATGTTGTTGCTGTTCAAATTATTGAGCCGCTTGATTTGCTCAACTGTGAGGCCTGGATTTTTCCGTGAAATAATCCAAAGTGAGTCTCCTGGCTGCACAGTGTAGAAAGATTTTGTTGAGGACGTATTTCTTGCTTCAGCTATAGATTTTGTATTGCTTGGTGCAACCTTGAGTTGTTGACCTACTTTGATCAGGTTGGAAGACAGATTGTTCCATTGCTTGAGATCATTGACGCTGACCCCGTGTCGGCTTGCAATTTTACCAAGAACATCCCCAGATCTAACCCGATAAGTCGTAAAATTTGAATTTGAAATACTGATTTCCTCAACTGATTTTTGTTCTTCCAGTGCCAAAAGTAACTTTGGTGCATTATTTAAAGAGTCGGATATCCAAGCTAGATTCTCCTTTAAGTAAGAAGATCTGCTCTTTGGAATTCTGATTGCCATGGAGCGGTTCGACTCAGGTACTTTTTTATTTTTGATTGATGGGTTCAATTTTTCAAGATCGGTCACGCAGAGATTGGTCAGTTCCGCCAATTTATCCAAGCTAAAAGCTTTGTTGAATCGAATCTGTTCTTGACTCAGCGCGTAAGTAGGATCTTCCAAATGGAAGTTATGCTCTTCAAGATGGTTAAGAACGTAGAGCATAGCCTGATACTGAGGCACATAGCTTCTGGTTTCGCGAGGGAGGTAATTGTATATTTCCCAGAAAGTTTTCTTCCCTCCAGATCTTCTGATTGCTTTGCGGACATTGCCAGGTCCACAATTGTAAGCAGCCATTGCCACTTCCCAATCCCCAAACATACGGTAAAGTGATTTGAGATATTTGGCAGCAGCTTCGGTAGATTGAATTGGGTCCATACGATCATCCACATCCGAATTGACTTCCATGCCATACATTCTACCTGTGGCCGGCATAAATTGCCATAGCCCCATTGCGCCGACTCTCGATTTGATCTGTGGATCTAAGCCGGACTCAATGATGGAGAGAAATTTGATTTCCAACGGCATTTCATGTTTTGCCATGGTCTCGTCAAACAGTGGAAAAAATAGCTCTTTCCGAGCCATGACCATTTTAGTGTAATCCCTATTTCTTACTGTAAAATATTGGATGAAAGAAAAAATGCGGTCATTCAGCTCAAAAGACATGTCTACATCCATGGCCTTGATTCGCCGATTTACCTCCTCATAGGTAAAGTCAGGAATATACTCGTACTGATAATTGGGCATCACCTCTTCTTCGGTGAATAGCGATGATGCCGGTTGGTGATCTTCTTGGGAAAAAGCCTCGCTTAGTGGAATCAGACAAGTAATGAAAACCGGTAGGATCATGCTTTGCAAAGTCTTTTTCATCTTTTTTATGAAGTTAAGTTGGTAAGGTAATTACTGAATGCATAAAGATCAGCCTCCTTGAATGAATTGGAGATGACCTGAAGTCCGATGGGCATTCCTTTGTCATCTTTTCCATTCGGAATCGAAATGGCCGGTACTCCTGAAACTGAAGCCTGAACTGTAAAGAGATCCTCCAGATACATAGCTACCGGATCATCACTATGCTCTCCGAATTTGAAAGCAGTGGACGGAGTAGTAGGGAGGATAATGTAATCAAAATCCGTCAAAAGATCTTCAGTAAACTCTTTTATTAATCTTCTTACTTTCTGTGCCTTCGTGAAATACGCATCGTAGTATGATGCGCTCAAAACGAATGTTCCAAGCATTATTCGTCGCTTCACCTCGTCACCAAATCCCTCACTGCGGGTAAGTTTATACATGCTTTCCAGGTTGTGGGCATTTGGAGTTCGATAGCCATATTTTACTCCATCAAATCTCGAGAGATTAGAACTTGCTTCAGCAGTAGTGAGAATGTAGTAAGTCGGTAAGATATAATCCAAAAGTGGGAAATTCACTTCTTCCACCTCATGTCCTTCAGCTTTTAATTTCTCAAGTACTGCCAAAGTGTTGGCTTTTATCTCCGCCTGAAGTGCTGGTGATTCGATGGTTTCTTTGAGGTAAGCTACTTTTGCTTTTTTCTCAAAATGAAGCAATTCACTGTATGGGACAACCGGTTGTCTGGATGAAGTGCTATCAAACTCATCGTGACCTGCCATGATTTGCATGATCAATGCATTGTCCTTCACCGTTCTGCTGAAAATCCCAATGGTATCAAATGAAGATGCATAAGCGATCAACCCCCATCTCGATACTCTGGAATAAGTAGGCTTCATACCGATTACTCCGGTAAATGCTGCCGGCTGTCTAACGGATCCACCGGTGTCAGTGCCCAAACTAGCCGTACACAAGTTTGCCTGTACAGCTACAGCTGATCCTCCTGAAGATCCTCCCGGGACCCTTGATTCATCTGCTGCATTCAGTACTTTGCCATGGGCTGAATTTTCATTGCTGCTTCCCATTCCAAATTCGTCACAATTCAATCTGCCAATGATAATCGCATCTTCATCGATTAGTCGCTGAATCGCTGTGCTTGTAAACTGGGATTCAAATCCTTTCAGGATTTTGGAGGAAGCGTTTGATTCATGCCCTTTGTAACAAAGTACGTCTTTGATGCCGATGACCATGCCCGCCAGTTTGCCGGCGTTTCCTTGGGCGATTTTCTCATCGATGAGGAGGGCTTGATTTAGAGCGGATTGCTCATAAACTTCGACGAAGGCGTTGAGATGCGCCTTCGTCTTGATGTTTTGTAAGTAATGGCTAACTATCTCATGACAATTAGCTTCCTTTTTATCGATGGATTTTTTGATCTCGTCGAATGAACTGAATTTTTCCAATGGTATTGGCTTGAGAATTACTTTTTCTTGTCTTTCATACCTTCTTCAAGGTCGTTTTGAATATCCTTGGTGGCATCTTTAAATTCTCTGATGCCTCGGCCCAGGCCTTTTGCAAGTTCAGGGATTCTTTTTGCACCAAACAATAGGAGGATGACCAAGACGATCAAGATCATAGAGCCGGGGCCCATATTCTGAATAAAACCTAATGTTGACATAATGGTGTTTGTTTTAAGTAAATTATGTGACAAAGATATAACTGTCATTCGCTAACGCAAAGCAGATCATCTTTTTTTCAATATACGAAACTTATCGCTATTTAGATGTAATCCAGGTACTCGGATCCATCACCTGTAAGCCTTTCCAGGTCTGAAAGTGGACTTCTGCTTCACCCTCAGGACCGGTAGCGACTTGACCAATTACATCTTTTGCTGAGACTTTTTGGCCTGATTTTACAGAGATGGTTTTAAGCTTACTATACATGGTATAATACTCGCCATGTTTGATGATCACCGTGCCTCCATAACCGGGCATGGTCGTGATTTTGGTCACCGTACCATCGAATACCGTCCGCACATTGGAATTGGGTTGGGTACGGATATCTATTCCGTCATTTTCCATCGTGATACCTTTCAGTGTCGGATGTGGATAGGTACCATATCTTTGTGTGATAAATCCAGTTTCGACAGGCCAAGGCAACCGTCCTTTATTTCCAGCAAATGAATTAGAGAGTGCAGCTACCTCCGGTGTCATCGGCAAGTTGCTGCCTGCTGATTTTTTGGTAGTGCTGTTTTCCTTTTTGGCTGCTGCTTCAGCCAGTCGGATCTCTTCCTCAATCACCTGCTTTATCATTCGATTCAATTGATCCTGCTGTTTTTTAGTTGCAGTGATCTGTCGTTTGATGTCTCTTTCTTTTTTCGAAAGTGTGTTTACTACGCCTTGCTGACTTTGTTTCAGGCGTTCCAGTTCCGTGCGTTCCTTTTTCTCCTCAGCCAAAACGTCTTCCTTTTCTGCCTTTCGCTCGTCCAGCATCTTTCGCTGATCTGCAAGTTCAAGACTAAGCTTTTCGATCTGAATGGCCTGCTGTTTTCGGCTGTCTGTATACTGTTTGAGATACATCATTCTCGAATAAAGCTGGTTGAAGCTGCTGGAGCTAAATACAAAAGCAACGATGGAAAGGCCTCGGTTCAGTTTCGAAGCATTGTAGATCATCCTACCGTATTCTGCCTTGAGATCCTTGAGCTGATCTTCCAAACTGGCTATCTTAGATTCAGTTTCGCTGATTTCTTGATTGATTAACTTGATTTCCCTATCCAAGGTGTTGACCAATCTGGATTGCGTTTGAAATTGTCTTGTGATCGCGTTCAACTCCCCGAGGGTAGTCTTTTTAATTGCTGTGGTTTGCTTTAAAATAGCGTCAAACTCCCTCAATCTGGCTTGTACCTCTGCTTTTTCCCGCTCCAATTCTTCCCTTGTCTTTTTGCTTTGGGCAGAACTATCCAGGCTGTTCAGAAAAAGAATGCCAATTAAAAAGAAGGAATAAATAATCGTATTGCGCAGCATTCGCTTTAGAATTTAAAAGGAAAACTCAAAGGTCCTGCATAGGGATCTATACTTGTCCATTCCACATTGATGATGGTATTTTGTGATCCCTCGGGTAATTGATAGGCCAGCTTGATCAAAACTTCAATGGGAAAAGGCTGTCCATCGATATCCTGAAACCCTGAAAAACTGGCCAGAAGTGAACCACGGTCATCGAGAGAGTTGCTGACTAATTCAGAGACTTTTCCATGACGCGCTTCAATTTTACTGAAATAGCGAACCTGATCCCTGACTTGAGTCAGCTCAAAGACTTTACCTACCCGAATCAAGCGATCTTGGTAATCTATAGGATGTGGAGGATTTGCCCAGAGTAAATTTTGAAATAGGTCCAGCGAAAGTTTCAATCCAAAAATAGTTTCAAATTCCTCGTATGTAAGATTGATGTCTTCTTTTCCGATCCGATCTTTGATCTGGATTTTATCCTGAGTAAGAAGGCCGCGTACAGCTTCCATGCCCATTCCCGGAGATATGGTAAACCAGAGTACACTGTCTTTTTTTGCTCTGACATTCAGCGAACCTCTCGTGATTTTTCCGGATTCTTCCTCGATGACCACTTTGGCTTTGGCATTCAGAAAGTCGTATTGCGCATATATGGGTGAGAAATCTGCCATCTGCCCATCACTCTCGAAAGGAATTATTTTTTTGGAACAAGATGAAATCAAACCTATCAGGGATAGAACTAAAAATCCTGTAAAAAATCTATTCATGATATTTTCCTTCTTTTATCTTTTCAGCTAAGGATTCCGAAGCTTCAGGGCTTCCTTCTGCCTTTTTCCAATAGGTAATTGCTTCTGATTTTTGGCCTAGGTGGTAAAGAATGTCTCCGTAATGCTCCAGCATCACTCCGCTAGGTTCGAGTTCATTTTTAAGCGCTAAATCCATGTATTTTTTTGCTTCTTTATATTCCCCGAGCTGAAAGAGTACCCAAGCATATGTATCAAGGAAAGTGCCATTATTGGGAAACTTAGCCACTACTTTTGCAGACATCGTACGGGCTTTTTCCAGGTTGATTTTTTCCAGTGATAGGAAATAGGCGTAGTTGTTCAGAACCTGTTCGTCATTTGGATTGATTTCCAAAGCCTTGTCAAATTTCTTAAAGGCTTCCTCCTTTTCTCCAAGGTTGTAAAGTGAATTACCCAAGGAACCATAGGCCACCTGATCAAGCTGGGAATTTCTACCTGCATTCAATTCTATGGCTTTTTCAAGAGAAACTACCGCAGAACTGTCCTTTTTCAGGGCAGATTTAACTACCCCGTCATAGAACCAAAATTCCGGATTTGTCGGAAATTCATCCACGCCCATCACCGTAAACTTTTCGGCTTCCTGAAAATTTGCATTCTCACCAAATGATCCCAGAATTACCTGCTCCAGCATTTTGGAATTTTTGGGACTGAGCAGCAGTGATTTTTTGAAATAGGAAATGCCTTCGGCTTGTTGGTTAAGTTGAATTCGTCGTTCTCCCAAAGCACCAAAAATCGACGCGTTTTCAGGAGAAAATTCCAGCATCAATTGCTCCAAGCTGTCCAAAACAGATTCTCTCTCAGAAGTTTTCATTTCAGTCAAGAGTCCGGAGTAGGCTCGCGCCTTGACTTCTGGATCCAGATCGGAACTTGAAAAGGCACGGTATAGATATTCCAAGGACTCTTGTTTCCGGTTTTTTTCTTTGAGAAGTGCATGCGCCGCCATTTGAAGTTCTGGCTGATTGGGATACTTTTTGATCTCCTGCATGGCAAGGTTAAGCCCTTGATCTACCCGGTTATTGTTGTAGAGAATTTCTATCAGATTCAATACATGAGAAGGGTTGCCCGGCTTAGCTTCTATCAGGCGTTCTCCCTCCAGAATTGCTTGATCTAATTTGTTGTTTTTGAGATAGATTCGCTGTTTTTGAACCGTAATTGGCTCCATAACCCCGTAATATTGCTCTGCCCGGTCCAGAACGACCAAAGCCTTGTCAAGTTCTCCTGCGTTCAGATAGATGGAAGCGAGATCTAAAGTGTATTGCTGGTTGGATGCTCCATCGGCGGTCAATCGATCCAGAATTTCAGCTGCTTTTAATGGTTGCTTGAGATTGGTATATATTTCCGCCAGCATGAGCGAATAATACTTGTTTTCTCCATCCAGATCAGTTGCTTTGATGGCATAGGGAAGTGCTTTCGCAGGCTCATTTGCTTTGACTAATACCTCGGCGATTTTAAAATGGATCGCAGGCTCCTCAGGAGTCAGTTCCAAGGCTTTTTGAAAATAAAAATAGCTTTTTTCCAAGTCATCAAGCAAAAGCTGTTTTTCTCCTTCGATGAAATAACGGCTGGACCGGAAGGTGTTTTCTTGGATTTTCCGTTCTTTTTTGGAGAGTTTTTCCTGCGCAAAAGCAGAAAAGCTACCAAAGAAAATCAGAAAGGATAACGCGAGGATATTTTTGAAATTCACGGATTTTATTGAATACTGCATCAATACACAAACATAAGGCCTTTTGGGCAATTGGAGAGATTGTTTTGAATAAGGCTATTTTTTTTCGATTGGTTCAAAACCTCAGGCTTTTCCATTAACGAGCAAAGAACAATTTTTGGTCTTCAGGATCTGTTAAAGATTATTTCTGTGCTTTTTTAGGAAGATAAGCCCGAAATTGATCCTTTTCCAATACCAGAATCAAGATTAAAAAAATCAAGATCAGACTGTTACGGACAAAGAAAGTTAAAATTGGATCTCCAAGTTCTAAATAAAACCCTGCGTAACTCAATCCAAAGGCGACCAAAAGATAATTTAAGTCCCGAACCGTCTGGTAAGGGATAGGATAAAATCGCTGTCCCAGTACAAAGCAAATTAAACACATCACCAGATAGCAGCCCAAAGTGCTCAAAGCAGCCCCCATAAATCCCCAGATGGGTAGAAGAAAGACGATTATCGCAATACTTACAAGCGCTCCTGTCAGAGTAATCCAAAAGGAAAACATGGTTTTATCCGTAATCTTAAACCAGATTGAAAGATTGAAGTATACGCCTAACAGTAAATAGCCCATGAGTAGAGTGGGAACAATAAATAGCCCATCCTCATACCCGGGCTTTCTCAAAAATAATGGTCCTAACCAATTCAGATTCACCGATATGGCGATCATCAAGATCGTGCAAAACAGGATAAATACATGCATGACTTTCGCATACAAAGCCGGCGAATCTTTACTGCTGGATTGCTTGAAAAAGAAAGGCTCCGCTGCATATTTGAATGCCTGTATCACCAAATTCATGAGAATCGCCAATTTGAAATTTGCGCCGAAAACTCCAGCTGCCTGACGGCTATTCAGACCCGGATAGTAATTTTCCGGGATCAGATATTCAAAAAGAAGCCTGGAAATAACTTCATTAGTCACGCCTGCCAAGCCCATAAATAAAAGCGGAATTGAATAGCTCCACATCGGACGAATGATCGCTTTGTCCAGATTGAATCTGAAGAAGCCTGCCTTCAGCCAGACAAAAGGAATAATCAGCCCATTGGCCAGGAGGTTGGACAGTAAAATGTATTCTACCCCCCAGTCTCTACGGTAGCCAAGAAAGTTTTCTGGAATTATCCCTGAATCCATCCAAAGTGGGATAACTATTATGAAAATCAGATTTAAAGCTACGTTGAGAATTATATTGAGAATCTTTGCTCCGGCAAATGAAAAAGCTTTGTTATCAAGTCTGAGCTTGGCGAAAGGAATTGCCAGTATCGCATCAAAAGTAAGCAGTAAAGCTGTCCAGCGAAATAAATATGCCTGTCCCGGATAGTCCATGACTTCAGCTAAGAAGGGCGCCGAAAGATAAAGTCCTGAACCTAAAATCAGCGAACTTGTAATCAGGAGTGATTGTGTGCTGTGATAGACTTTTTCAGGATTTAAGTTTTTCCCGGTGGCATACCTGAAAAATGCAGTTTCCATCCCATAGGTGAAAACAATATTCAAAAATCCAATCAGTGCATAGATACCGGTAAAAGCGCCAAGATCTTCCTTACTGAGGTAAGCAGTGTAGACAATTATCAACAAAAAATTAATAGACCTGCCAAGGATGCTGCTCAATCCGTAAATGGCTGTCTGGCCGGCAAGTTTTTTAAGGTTGCTCATTCGATCAGAAAGAGCTTACTCGCCTTTAAATTGAGGCTTTCTTTTTTCAAGAAAAGCAGATGTGCCCTCTTTGTAATCACCAGATTTCACGCATCTCGCGAAACTGTTTGCCTCGGTCTGAAATCCGTTTTCTTCTGCCAGATAAACCGCATTGACACAATCTACGATCATGCCGATCGCCAGCGGGGCTTTGCTCATGATTTTGCTGATCAATTCCTCCGCTTTAGCCATGGCATCGGCTTTTGTTGGTAAAACATGATTGACCAGTCCGAGATCTTTTGCTTCCCGGGCATCGATAAGATCTCCGGTCATCATCAGTTCATTCGCCTTTCCTCTTCCGACCAATATGGTCAATCGTTGTGTCCCTCCATAGCCGGGAATAATTCCCAAATTAACTTCTGGCTGGCCAAAGCGGGCGTTTTCGGTAGCGATTCGCATGTGGCAAGCCATTGCCAGTTCGCATCCTCCGCCCAGGGTATAGCCATTGGTCACAGCGATCACAGGCTTCTGACAGTTCTCGATCATAGCAAAAATCTCCTGTCCGTTTTCTGCAAATTTCCGGGCGTTCACCTCGTTTAGATTTGCAATTTCACTGATATCAGCACCTGCGACGAAAGCTCTCTCGCCGGCACCGCTGATGATTGCTGCTTTGATGTGCTTATCATCGATGACTTCTTCAAAAATCGACCGAAGTTCCTCCAGCGTATCAAAATTCAATGCATTCATTTTGTCTTCTCGATTGACCGTCAAATAAAGCACGCCGTTTTTCTCTTCAGTAAGGATATTTTTGAATTCAGCCATAATTATAAAGATGAGTGTAAAGCAAATATACAAGCAGGGGAGTCAATCCCAAATTGAACGACTTATAAATCCACCCGTCGGGACTTAAAAACTGCTTCCAAAAAGTATTTTTATGGATGTCATTAAAGTAATTTTAGGTTTTTTCATCCTCCTCTTTCCTCATTTTTGCGTACTTTTGAAGGACTAATTTTAAACTAAATATTTTATCATTTATGTCTTCCAAAAGAAAAATTACGGTAGCTTATGGTGATGGCATTGGGCCGGAAATCATGAAAGCTACTTTGAATATCCTTGAAGCAGCAGGAGCTCAACTCGAATACGATGTCATCGAAATCGGCGAGCAGGTTTACCTCAAAGGAATCAGCTCAGGAATGGAGCCTAAGTCTTTTGATTCACTTCGGGAGACAAAAGTATTTTTAAAGTCTCCAATCACTACTCCGCAAGGTGGTGGTTTCAAGTCCTTGAATGTAACTACCCGAAAATCCTTTGGCCTTTTTGCCAATGTTCGTCCCTGTCGTGCCTTTTCACCATTTGTAAGGACGCATTTTCCTAAAACCGATCTGGTGATCATCCGGGAAAACGAGGAAGATCTCTACGCTGGTATCGAGCACCGACAGACTCAGGAAGTCTATCAGACTTTAAAACTGATTTCGGAGCCCGGCTCTGAGAAAATCATCCGCTATGCTTTTGAATACGCCAAGAAAAATGGCCGTAAAAAAGTGACTTGCATGACCAAGGACAATATCATGAAATTAGCTGATGGTCTTTTTCACAAAAAGTTTGATGAGATCGCCAAAGAATATCCGGATATCGAAAATGATCATAAAATCATTGATATCGGTACAGCTCTGATTGCAGATCGCCCGGAGACTTTTGACGTGATCGTGACACTAAATCTTTATGGTGATATTATTTCTGACGTGGCTGCACAGGTGACTGGCTCAGTCGGGCTAGGAGGATCCGCCAACGTAGGTGAAGAAGTGGCTATGTTTGAGGCTATTCATGGTTCAGCGCCTGATATAGCAGGCAAGGGAATCGCCAATCCATCTGGATTGCTAAATGGTGCTATCATGATGCTTGTGCACATTGGAATGCCGGATATGGCAGAGAAGATCGCCAATGCCTGGATGAAAACGCTTGAGGACGGAATACATACAGGAGATATCTATCAGGACGGTTTATCTACCAAAAGAGTAGGTACTCAGGAGTTTGCAGATGCAGTAATTGCAAGATTGGGTCAAAAACCTGATAAAATGACTCCGGTAGAGTATGACAAGGAAGATACAGAGCCGATGAAAATTGTACTTTCCCAGAAGAAAAAAGCAAAGAAAGAACTGATCGGTGTAGATGTATTCATCGATTGGGATGAGGATAACAGAGACTTCAACGTGATTGGTGAGCGCCTAAGAAAGGCAAATGCCAGTGGATTGCAGCTTCAATTGATTACTAATCGGGGGGTTAAAGTATTTCCAGAAGGAATGCGGGAAACTTTCTGTACAGATCACTGGAGATGCAGATTCAAAACCTCCGATCAATCGGTCATCAGCCATGATACGGTGTTGGAGCTGCTGAAGCAAATCAAAGATCTCGGTTTTGACTTCATCAAGACTGAGCATCTTTATACATTCGACGGGACAAGGGGATATTCCCTGGCACAGGGCGAATAGAAAAAACTGATTTTGGATTTTAAAATCTGATCAGTTTTAATTGAGACCGGAGTAACCCAAAAAAGGGAGCTTCGGTCTTTTTTTGATTGGCTTCCAACCTAATCAGGCCCAAGGAATTGCCAAATATTTTCCGTTTAAAATATTTCAATGAAATACTTCTCTTTCATTTTGGCCAATTCTGGCGAACTAGAAATAGGGATGAATTTTTTCTTTAAGTGATTTGCCAATGAAGCGGATTGGATTGATTTTAGATTAGGTTATACCCAAAAATCTTCAAATGTGAGAACCCAATTTTGTTCTCACATAACTATCTTGTATTTAAATTATGTCAAAACGGGTTTTAATTATTACCTATTACTGGCCTCCCAGCGGGGGGTCCGGCGTGCAGCGCTGGTTGAAATTTGCCAAATACCTTCCTGAAACAGGATGGGATCCTGTAATATTCACTCCCGAAAACCCGGATTTTGATCTCAAAGACCAATCGCTTCTTGGGCAAATTCCTGCAAATATTGAGGTTTTGAAATTCCCAATCTGGGAGCCTTACCAACTCTTGGATAAGATCAGAGGAAAAAAGGAAATCCATCCGGGGAGGCTCATGGAACAAAAGGAAAAGGGTTGGCTGGAACGTGCAGCTGTCTGGGTCAGAGCAAATCTGTTGGTGCCAGATCCTAGGATATTTTGGGTAAATCCCTCCGTGAAATTTTTGAGTGAACTGGTGGAGAAAGGTCAATTCGAAGCCATAATTACAACTGGTCCCCCACATTCGATGCACTTGATAGGCCTGGAGTTGAAAAAGAAATTTGGGATCAAATGGATTGCTGATTTTCGGGACCCTTGGTCAGGATGGGAATTTTTAGATAGTCTACCGATGACGGATCGCATTCGCAGAAAACATGAGTCTCTGGAAAAAGATGTGCTAAAAACCGCGGATGAAGTTATCACCATATCGCCAACCTTCCAGGCTGATCTCGCCAAAATAGCAAACCGGAAAATCAACTTGCTGACCAATGGATTCGACAGCGATGACCTTTCACCTGACTTCAAAAAGAAACCAAAAGAAGCAGGGAAGCTTCATATGGTCTACACTGGCATTATCGATGCCAGCAGAAATCCAATCCCTTTGTTCAAAGCCATGAAAGAGGAATTTGAATCAACCAAAGACGAGGTCAGTCTTACCTTTGTGGGAAGGGTTAGTCTTGAGGTCCAAGCTTATGTAGCTGCAGACCCCTGGCTTTCGCAGGTGGTCAATTTTCCGGGATACGTAAGTCACGAAGAGGTTTTTGATTATTATCAGAAAGCAGATGCCTTGGTATTGATCCTCAGCGATACCAAAAATGCCAAAGGAAATATTCCCGGAAAACTTTTTGAATACCTGGCTACAGGCATTCCAATCATTGCTCTGGGTGATCCCAAAGGCGATACTGCCAAAATCCTAGCTGAATCCAATTCAGGAAAAGTCGTAGCACATACCGCCTATTCCGCGATTCAGGTTTGTATGAGGGCAATAGCGGAGCTTTCTGAATCCAGCAATTCCAATTCGTCCATATCCCGTTTTACCCGCAAAAGTCTCACCCAACAACTAGCCCAAATTCTTGATGGAAATTCCGTTTCTTGACCTAAGGCGATTCGATGCGAGTCTCAAAGAATCGCTCAGGGAAAAGTTTGACAAAATGCTGGATGAAGGCGTTTTTTCCGGAGGAAGGGAGATTTCTGACTTTGAAGCTCGTGTTCAGGTGAAGTTGCAGTCTGCTCATGGCATAGCTTGTGCCAATGGCACTGATGTGCTTGAGCTTGGATTACGTGGATTGGGAGTCGCTCCCGGAGATGAAGTGATAGTGCCTGCCCTGACCTGGGTCTCCACTGCAGAGGCTGTACAGATGGTGGGTGCAAAGCCGGTATTTTGGGATACAGACGCCGATGGTCTGTTGGCAGCTGACTGGGAAAATGCAATCAGTCCTAGGACTAAAGTGGTCATACCGGTGCATCTATATGGCAAAATGGTTCAAATGAATCAGCTTTCTCAGCAAGCAAAATCCAATTCAATTTTTGTAATGGAAGATGCGGCGCAATCTTTTGGAGCTTTTCAGGAAGAAAGAGCTGCCGGCACATGGGGGGAAGTAGGGTGCCTGAGTTTTTACCCAACCAAAAATCTCGGTGCACTCGGAGAGGCAGGTATGTGTCTGACTCAAGATGCCGATTTGGCAAATCGGATTAGACTACTTCTCAATCACGGACAGAAAGTACGGGATACTCATGTTCTCGTAGGGAGAAATAGTCGCATGGATAGCCTACAAGCAGGTTTTTTGAATGTTCTGATGAATCGATTCGATGCCTTTCAGACCAAAAGAAAATTGCTGGCAAAAAACTACTTGGAAAATCTCTCCCAAATTGCTGAACTCAGTCTTCCGAATGGAATATTGAATTCTGATCACAACGCACATCTTTTTGTGATTCAAACCGAGCGAAGAGATGGTTTAAGGGATTTTTTGCGAAACAAAGGAATCGGAACGGCGATTCATTATCCGAAAATCATTCCAGAAATTGGGCTTTTTGAATCAAAAGGTAACTTTCCAAATGCACTTAAGATCGCAAAAAACGGGCTTTCGATTCCCCTGAATCCTTTCCTGGAGGAAATTGAACAGGAATACATCATCGATCAGATTCAACACTTTTTTAAAAATTAGAAATAGCAAATTTATTCAAATCCAGCGCTAGTCTGGAGTGGATTCTCTGGTAGGTTGATTTGATTTGCTGATTATAATCCACTTCTCCCATTAATTTCAAGAAGTCTCATACTGAATACCTTCTGGTAGTGGTTCTATTTTATCCGTATGCCGGTTTGTTGGTACTGTTTTTATCCGAACAGAATATCCCGCTTTTTGACCTTGGGGTAAACAAATGTTCCTGATTCAGGAAAGTTTTATCTATTTTCCGAAATGACTTGGACCAGTGACCCAATTTATGTGAGCGGGATGCTCTGCTTTTTGGTACTTTTTTCAACGTGGCTGGCCAAATTCAAGGGGTGGAAGACGATTGGAGCACCTATTTTGGTGATCCTTATTACTGCAGTCGTTGCTAATATTGGAATCATACCTACCGCTACCTCAGGTCATCCAGTCTACGATGCTGTGTTTGTATATCTTGCTCCGATGGGTATTTTCATCACCCTGCTGGAAGTAAACTTGAGTAGTATCAAGAAAGCAGGAGGCCCTATTTTAACCATGTTTATCATCGGAGGATTCGGAACCATGCTGGGTGTGGTGATAAGCTGGTTTATTATACAGCCTGCGGTGCAGATTGGACCGCTGGCCAATGCACTTGCCGGAATGTTTACAGGAACATACATTGGAGGAAGTATCAATTTCAATGCGGTAGCGCTTCATTACCAAGTCAATGCCCAGCCTGATCTTTTTGCGGCAAGTACGGTGGTGGACAATTTAATCGGTACACCCTGGATCATTGCTACTTTGATTCTCCCAAGGTATCTCCAAACGCTATTTCCAAGGAAGAAATTGATCTCTACGGCAGATGTACAGGAAAAAATCAAAAAGTCAGAAGAAATTTCCATCCCTACTTTGGCGAGTATTTTAGGCTTGGCATTATTAGCCATGGCTGCTTCCAAATTGATCTTGGTGTATTTCCCCGCCATTCCGGAGATTATCTTGCTGACTACTTTTGCCCTGATCTTGGCACAGTTTCCCTTGATCAAAAGAATTGAGGGCACCCACACCCTGGGGTTTTTCCTAATATTGATTTTCCTGGCTACCATAGGAACTCTCTGTGATGTCAGTACACTTTCGGGATTAGGTAGTTTGGCGGGTACATTGATTCTTTTTGTGGGTCTGCTGGTCCTGATTCATGGATTGGTGATTTTTGGGGTGGGGGCTTTGTTGAAGATTGATTGGGATGTGATTGCGGTCGCCTCGCAGGCTAACGTAGGAGGGAACACCACCGCTCTTGCGGCTGCGGAAAGTCTCAACCGGCCAGATCTTTTGATTCCTGGAGTTTTGGTGGGAAGTCTAGGGAATGCCTTAGGAACTTACGCTGGATTCTTTATTGCAGGTATATTGTAAAAAATCTGGAGGAGTAGATTCTTATGAAAAGAAACCTCTATTTACAGGATTAAAGTGCAGAAAGTTAGGGGTTAACTAACTCGAAAGAGGAAATTTGAGCCAGGTCGAAATGAAGTGAAACAATCTTATTTATAACCATGGAATCTAATATTTTAACTCAGGTTTTACTTCCTCTATCACTGGCAGTAATCATGTTTGGGATGGGGCTGTCGCTGACTTTTGCAGATTTCAAACGTATCCTGATCTATCCTAAGGCAGTTGGGATAGGCTTATTCAATCAACTGATTTTATTGCCAGTTGTGGCATTCGGACTTTGCCGGCTATTCAGTCTGAGTCCTGAACTATCAGTGGGAATGATGATTTTGGCGGCTTGTCCTGGAGGGGCGACTTCTAATTTAATTTCACATTTGGCAAAGGCGGATGTTGCACTCTCGGTGACTTTAACCGCCTTTTCTTCAGTAATTACCGTATTCACCATCCCAATTATTGTCAATTTTTCAATCCTCCAGTTTATTCGTGGAGGTAGCATACAGCAGTTGAATGTATGGGGCACGGTGATTTTTGTGTTGATAATTACACTCATTCCCGTCATTGTCGGAATGCTCGTGCTACGGCGATCTCCTGCTTTTGCAAAAAAACTTGATCAACCTTTCCGTAAGCTTTCTGCCATTTTCTTCGTGATGATCATACTGGCGGCGATCCTAAAAGAGCGAGAGCACATCGTCGAATATTTTATAGCTGCTGGTCCTGTAGCTATCGCGCTCAATTTTGCCACTCTTGGATTTGGGTATGGGATTGCCAGATTTTTCAATATCGATCGAAAGCAGAGTAAAACCATTTCCATCGAATCCGGAATACAAAACGGAACCTTGGGCATCACGATTGCCGCTACACTGATCGGAAATAGTACCATGGTAATTCCTTCTGTGATTTATGGGTTGTTGATGTTCGGCACCGCAGGAGTAATGATTTATTTCGGAAATAGGAAGAAAAGCATTTCGGCAGTGGTCTAAGATTCAATACTTTAGAAATACAGAATTAAAAAATCAATAAGCTCATCCTCTAGTTTTCTTCAAAGGGCTCGACATGGATCAGGATGTGTCCCAATTCAGGGATTTCATTTTGAAGTCGATCTTTGAGCCGATGCGAGATAGCATGCCCTTCCTTGACCGATATTTCCCCATTTACGATCGCATGCAAATCCAGATGATATCTCATGCCTGCTTTTCGGATAAAACATTTTTCCGTGTCTTTGACGCCTTTTACCTGCACAGAAATTTCCCTGATTTTCATGGTCAATTCCTCGTAGACATTCTCATCCATCACTTCTCCCAATGCCGGCCTAAAGATCCGATAGCAATTGAAAAGTATAAAGATGACTGCAACCAAAGCGGCATAATCGTCAGCGACTTCATATCCCTCACCTCCGAAAATCGCGATAGAGATTCCTATAAATGCCGCCACAGAAGTAATGGCGTCAGACCGGTGATGCCAAGCTTCTGCTTTTAGGGCTGAGCTTTTGAGATTTTCACTTCGTTTGATTACAATCTGAAAAGAAATTTCTTTCCAGATGATGATCGCTGCCAGGACGATGAGAGTGAATGGTTTTGGGAGGGCGTGGGGAGTCTGGATATTTTCAATGGCCTGCCAGGAAATGGTAGCGGCTGAAATCACCAGGAATACAACGACCAAAAAAGTGATCAAAGGTTCGGCCTTGCCATGACCATATGGATGATTTTCGTCTGCAGGCAGTTGGGAATAATGGATGCCAATCAATACCAATAGGCTGGAAAAAACATCTACTATGGATTCGATTCCGTCAGCTATCAAAGCATAAGAATTCCCGAAAATGCCTGAAATAAACTTGATTATAGCCAAAAATACACTACTGACCATGCTGAAGATGACTGTTCGTATGGCTAGTGTAGGTGTGGACATGGGGCTAAATTAGGGAATAACGAAGGAAGTGTTTTACTTACTTTTGGGATTTTCCCAGCCAATAGAGAATTGTTCCGATCCCAATCAAAATGGCTGTCAGCCAAATTGAAGTCCAACTTACCTGAAACATCAACCAGAGGCAAGCCAGGATTCCAAGTGCCGGAACTAGATACCCTCCTTTTAATATGAAATAGCCTTGATTACGAAATTTAGGTCTTAAGACAGGAATGGCCGCACAGGTCATGATAAATAAAAACAAGCGGGAAAGAACAGTCATAGCTGCCAAAAACGTGAACGAGCCCATAGCGGCAAGTACAAAAGCTGCAATTCCAAAAAATAACACCGAATTGGCGGGGGTTAAAAATCTGCTGTGAACTATTCCGAACCAATTCGGGAGAGATTTTTCTAAAGCCAAAGCATAGGTCACTCGGGATGCAGAAAACATGGAACTGATAAGGTTAGCTAGAACTGAGGTAGCCACCCCGATCATAAGGATCACCGCTCCGGTACTTCCAAATAGGGCTGAAGAGGCATCTAATAAGGGACTGGTACTGGCTGCCAGATTGGGGACTGCAGCCTGGGATACCAGCTGGATAAGCATGTAAATGATCGCCACTATCGCCAAGCCTAACAATAATCCTAAAGGCATATCCCGCTCAGGACGTTTGGCTTCTCCTGCAGGTACTATGGCTCCTTCAAAGCCTACAAAAGCATAAATCAACAATAATGCTGCAGCGCCTAGGTCCTGGGTAGGGGGAAGGGGGCTGTCAAATCTAGGAATTACCTCAGGTCCAATCAGAAGAAATCCTCCGAAAATCAACCCGATTAAAACCGAAAACTTGATAATGGTAAATAGGGTCATGGAGCGAATGGATTCCGATGAACCCAAGATATTCACCAGACTGAGCAGGCCACAGGTCAAAGCCAAAGAAATCAATCTACCAAATCCCAAACCCATAATGGGAAAGAAATAAGCGATGCTATCGGTCAGTAAAACGGTATTTGCCGCAAAAGAAATGAGCCTGGCCAAATAATAAAGCCAACCACCCTGGAAACCGATAAACGATCCGAAAGCCATCTTCCCATAACGGATCGGCCCTCCGGTTCCGCGAAAATAACTACCTACTTCTGCGAAACTCAAAATAACCGGGAGGATCAGAAGGGCGCAAAAGGCATAGATCAAAACACTGTATTCACCCGCTAATTTGGCGGCTCCTGATGGTAATCCGAAAATCCCTGCCCCGATCAATCCATTGACGACAAGCATCCATACGCCCCAAAGGCCTAAGTTTCTGGGTAGTTTTTCCTGAATTTCTTCAGTAGATTTTTCTTGCACGGGCAGGGTGGTTTTTAAAAAAGATTTTCGGGAAGATAATTCAAAAAATGAATTTGGGGAACTTCAATTAAGTTTAATGGTTGGCTTTCCTGAAATCCAGCACCTCTTTCAAATAGAACATTCTAATCCATTTCAATTCCCGACTTACCGCCTGAATCCCTGTCTTGCAAACAGTTTCCACCCATCCTTTTCCTTTTTCCAAACCAATAAGACTCCCAGGTTCAACTTGGTCAATACTTCCGCGGTATTGACGTCAGCTAAAAAGCTTTGACGTACCCAGGCCACGTTGTCCACGATTTTGATCCGCTGATCGAAGATGGCGATATTAATGTATTTGGAAGGTCCGCTCTTTAAAGCCTCAATAAATTCATTCTGATTTTCGATTACTCCCGTGGAGTGACCATAAGTCAGGTCTATGGAAGTAAGTCGGAGCAAAGCGCTCTCGTCTGCAGAAATCAATGCCAGCCGGAATTTTTCTAAAGCTTCTTCTAAATCTTTTTGTTCCTGTGCAAAGGTCAACTGGGTACACACTGGAAGTGAAAGAATGATTAGTAAAAGAATTGATTTGAGCGATGATTGGAAGTGCTTTTTCATAATTAGATCAGTTTAAATACAAATTTTTACTTTCTGCCTACCTTAAAATTACCCATTCTCTAAGATAGATTTCTCCTGTTTTTCTTTTTTCTTGTTGGATATTATTTGGAAAAAGTCAAAGTCGACTTTCTGATAACTATCTTGAAACCCAGAAAAACCATTGAAAAAATAATCTAAACCTGCTATGAAGACCCCCCAAAAATGAGGAAGTAAACTAGAATATGGCTGTTCTTATCCCATCGGATGTTTTTTTTCAGCATTGCAATTTGTTCCATAAAAAAAACCTAAAAACCTATACTATGAAACTCAAAATCTATTTTCTGATTGGATTTTGCCTGATTTTCAGGCATTCGATCTTTGCACAGAATGTGCCTAAAAAAGCTTCCAAAGAAAGACCAAATATCATTTTCATCATGTCTGATGACCATGCTTATCAGGCCCTCTCTGCTTATGATGATAAGTTGATCCAAACTCCGAATATAGACCGGATTGCAAAAATGGGTATGCTATTTACCAATGCCAGCGTTACCAATTCGATTTGTGCACCTAGCCGTGCCACTATTTTGACAGGTAAGCATTCACATATCAACGGGAAAGTGGATAATCATTTCCAATTCGATACTACGAATATCACTTTTCCGCAGCTTATCCAGGAAGCCGGATATCAGACAGCAATGTTTGGAAAACTCCATTTTGGTAACAATCCCAAAGGGTTTGATCAGTTTAAAATTCTTCCCGGACAGGGAGCCTATTACAATCCTGATTTTATCACCAAAAATGACGGCAATATTCGGGTGGAAGGTTATGTAACGGATATCATCACTGATATGACCCTGGACTGGCTGGAAAATGAGCGAAAGGAAGATCAGCCGTTTATGCTGATGTATCTGCATAAGGCTCCTCACAGATCCTGGCTCATGGCCGAAAGACATCTGGAAGAATACACCAATAAGGCTTTTCCAGAGCCGATCACACTATTTGACGATTATTCCGGTAGGACAACGGCAGCAGGAGAGGCCGAAATGAATATTTTAAACCACATGTCATGGGCCGGTGATAACAAAGTATTTCCTGAAGTGATGGATGAGCTTGGGATTGCCGAGATAGGATTTGACAAGCCAAGATTTGCCTATGAATTCAGTCGTTTTGATGCTTCGCAAAAAGCAAACTTTATGAATGCTTATTCGAAAGTCAATGCGGATTTCAAGAAAGCATATCCTACCATGGATGATAAGGATAAGATGAGATGGAAGTACCAGCGCTATATGCAGGATTACCTCGGTACTATCGAATCTGTGGATGAAAATGTGGGCCGATTATTGGATTACCTGGAAGCCAATGACCTGATGGAGAATACGATTATCGTGTATACTTCAGATCAGGGGTTTTATCTGGGCGAGCACGGCTGGTATGACAAGCGATTTGTCTACAATGAATCTTTCAAAACCCCACTTTTGATTTCTTGGCCAGAAAAAGTTGCCAAGGGAAGCCGATCAGATCAATTGGTTCAAAATCTTGACTTTGCCCAGACATTTCTGGAGGCAGCAGGAGTGAATGCCCCGGATGATATGCAAGGGGAAAGTTTAATCCCCATTCTGACGGGTCAGGAAGATAAATGGACAAGAGATGCGGTCTATTATCATTACTATGAGTATCCCGCGGAGCACATGGTAAACCGGCATTATGCCATTGTGACCAAAGACTATAAATTGATTCATTACTATTTTGTAATAGATCAATGGGAATTGATTGATCTAAAAAATGATCCTTTGGAGCTGAAGAATGAGTATAACAATCCTGCCTACGTAGCAATCAAGCAGGACTTGCATAACCGCCTGGACGCCATTAGGGAAAAATACAAGGACAATTCCCAGATTAGTCAGCGCTACATTGATGAGTTTATGAAAGATGCCTTGGAGGGAAAAGTTTTTGGAGTATCCAAAGAGGAAGCACAGGAAATCTTGGAACGAAGAAAAAAAATAGAAGCGAATCAATAGTTTCTCCAAGATCACCTGCTTGGATATTTTCGAACCGAGCAGGTGATTTTTTCAGGTGATCTTCAACTGAATCTTATAATATCGAAACTGCAAATCTGCTTTCTTACCAGTAAACCTTTAAAATGAGGTCTGAAGTTTGTTTTTTCCGCAGTAGACTGTTGACCGTTGTCAGTGGACTATCCGCAATATTGTAGTTGAAATTTTCCCTTATTGGCAAAATTCCGGATAATCAAATCCTAATTTCAGCTTTCTCACTTAAAAATCAAATTCATCTGTGCTCCGCAATTGCACATGCTTGCCCATTTTCTTCTGGATTATTTTGAAATGGTGAAGATCTTCTTCTGTGATCAGAGAAATAGCCTCTCCAGTAGCACCTGCCCGGCCGGTCCGACCGATCCGGTGCACATAATCTTTTGGTGATCTTGGCAATTCATAATTGATCACTAATGGCAAAAACTTGATATCGATCCCTCTTCCAGCCAGATCGGTGGCTACCAAAATCCGGGTTTTTCCCGATTTGAATTTAGCCAAAGCTTCTGTTCGGGCTCCCTGACTTTTATCTCCATGAAAAGCCACGGCATCAATACCATTTTTATTCAGTTTGGTCACCACATTGTTGGCGGTCCGGATCGAAGAAACGAAGATTAAAATCTGTGTCCAATCACCAGAATTAATTAAATATCGAAGAAAAGGCCCTTTTTTCTCGGACTCAATCCGATAGGCATACTGCTCTATCGCATCCATCGCTACCGGTTCAGGTTCTACCTGGACTTTCTCCGGAGATTTGAGCAGTCCGTCGATAATCTCCTCCAAAGTTTCATCCATGGTGGCTGAGAAGAGGATATTCTGTCGCTTTTTTGGAAGTTCCGCCAAAATTTGATCTACTTCTTCCCGAAAACCCATATTCAAGACCTTGTCCATTTCGTCAAGGACCAGAATTTCTACCTGATTCAGTTGCAGGGCATTTTGCGAAAGCAAATCCAATAGTCTGCCCGGAGTCGCAATCAGGATGTCCGTGCCGATTAGTTTTTGCATCTGCGGGTTGATTGACACGCCTCCGTATACTGCAAGAGTTTTTACTTTCCTGTTAAGAAATCTTGAAAAATTATCCGCTACTTCAGCCACCTGAGCAGCAAGTTCACGGGTAGGAACGAGAATCAACACCGGGATGACCCTTGCTTTTGAGATCGCTTTTTTCTGTAAAAATTGAAGAATAGGAAGAATATATGCTGCGGTTTTTCCAGAGCCGGTCGGGGCAATTCCAAGCAAATCTTTTCCTTTGATCAAAGCAGGGATAGCCTGTACTTGAATGGGATAGGGGCTGGCATAATTTGCCCGCTCGGTGGCTGTGATGATATCTGTTGAAAGCCCTAAATCGGAAAATTTCATCTGTTTATAATTTGTCTTTTATCTTTCATATGGAATCCCGAATGGCAAATAATCCCTCACTTTTTGAAGGTATATTCCTGGGCGATCTCATATCCTCAATTTTATTCAAAGGTAAGGGAATCTGCATCTGGTTCAAGAATGCCCAAAATTCCAATTGGTCTTATCCTTTCCCAAAAGTAAACCGTTAACTTTTTTCGGGTTCTAATTACTTTTTCCAAGTCCGGGAATTAGAAGCGCATGCTTTAAATCTTTGAAAATTACCTTTTATCATAAATCTCATCATTCGCCAACTTCTTTTTTGAATTTCAAAAGAATATGTGGCAAATTAGACCAATCCTGAATGAAGCGTTTATGAAGGGGTTTGAATCCCTATTATTCATTTGAGATAAACCCAAAAACCTATTAAAATGCTTCCCCTTCGCATTCTCCCTCTAGTTGTGCTAGTAATTGCATTTGCCTGCGGCAGAAAAACCCCAATACCCGAAACACCCGATTCACCTGCACGAACCGCCTCTGAAGAGTTGGAAACCTTTCAGATTGAGCCTGGATTCAAAGTTCAACTCGTGGCTTCGGAGCCATTGATTGAAGATCCCGTTTTGATTCAGTTTGATGAAGATGGAAGGCTCTGGGTGGTGGAAATGCGGGGTTATATGACGGATATTGATGGAAGTGAGGAGGATCAACCGATTGGAAGGATATCGATTTTGGAGGATGTAAACGGAGACGGGGAGATGGATAAAAGTACCGTTTATCTGGATGGCCTGGTGATGCCGCGGGCTCTGGGTTTGACCAAAGGTGGTGCCCTGGTTGCAGAAAATAACGCACTTTGGATTACCCAAGACAGCGATGGAGATCTTCAAGCTGACTCCAAAGTTCTTTTAGATTCGACTTATGCATCCAACGGCGTTCCGGAGCATTCTGACAACGGATTTGTAAGAAATGTGGACAATTGGTATTACAGTGCCAAGTCCCGACTGAGGTATAAGTTGGATGAGGGAAAATGGATCCGGGACAGCACGGAGTTTCGGGGTCAGTGGGGGATTACCCAAGATGATCAGGGTAGATTGATCTACAATTACAATTGGTCGCAACTGCATGGGGATTTGGTTCCTGCTAATTACCTTTCCCGAAACCCAAACCATACGCCAAGCACCGGGATCGATCATGGATTGACTATTGATCGTAGAATCTATCCCATCCGATCTAATCCAGCAATCAACAGGGGATACATTCCTGGCACCTTGAGTGAGGATGGTAAACTACTTGAATTTACCTCTGCCTGTTCTCCTACAGTCAATCGAAGTCATCTTTTTCCGGAGGAATATTTTGGAAACATCTTCGTCATGGAGAATGCAGGAAATATAGTCAAGCGCAACGTAATCAAACAAAATGGAATTCTGCTCGAAGCACATGACCCTAATTCCGGTAAGGAATTTATGGCTTCAACCGACGAGCGGTTTCGCCCTGTACATGGAACGATGGGACCGGATGGGGCACTTTATATAGCGGATATGTACCGTGGTATTGTACAACATGGGTCCTATATGACACCCTATCTAAAAGAGCAAACCCTTTCGCGGGGATTGGAATTACCCGTGCACTTGGGTAGAATCTGGAGAATCGTTCCGGAAGATTGGGAACCAGCAGCTATACCAAGACTTTCCCAGGAAAACAGCAAGGAATTAATTGCCAGACTTTCTCATCCAGACGGCTGGCACCGCGACATGGCTCAACGCCTGCTGGTAGAACGAAATGATGCTGCTGGCAAAGCTGAACTTATGATGCTAGCACGATCAGGAAAGTCGCCATTAGGGAGATTTCACGCGCTTTGGACTCTGGAAGGGATGAAAGCACTGGAAAGCGATTTGCTTTTTGCTACATTGGAAGATCCTTCTTCTCTTGTGAAAATCACCTCTTTACGACTTTTAGAGCGCTTTGCCACAGTTCAACCTGAAATCAAATCAAAGCTTGCCTCACGCATGATGGTCCATGCGCAAACCGCTGAAATCACCGAAGGACTGCAATTGGCATTAAGCAGCGAGGTCCTGTCAGAAGAATCTGCCTCTGAAGTTTTAGCCACAATTTTAAATTCGTTCGTGGATCATGCTTTAATTCAGGATGCGGTACTAAGCAGCCTTTCAAATCGGGAATTCACATTTTTGAGCAGAGTCTGGGATTCGCCCGATTGGCAGGAACCAAGCCAAGCCAAGGCTATTTTCCTGGAAAATCTTACTTCGGTCATAATGAAAAGAGGAGTCGAAAGGGAGATCAAATCACTTTTGGCTTTTGTGGAATCTGCCAGGGAGGATATGAATTGGAAGCAGGAAACAGTCCTGATAGGAATGGCAATTCAAGCCGGAAACTCAAAAAATCTACCTCCGGTAAGGCTGGCAGCACAACCGAACCTCTTCAGCCAACCTGGGCTTCCGATTGACAAAAATAAACTGGAAGCCTTGAAAAGAAGATTTACCTGGCCTGGATACGTGCCTCCTCCTGTAGTGGCTTCTGCTGGTGATCTGGACGAAAAAGGTCAAATTCAATTTGCAAATGGCCGAAAGAAATATCTCGTGAGCTGTGCCGGTTGCCATGGTTCCGATGGAAAAGGGGTCTCCAGAATGGCACCACCCTTGGCAGGCTCAGACTGGGTTTTGGGAAATGAAAAAAGATTGGCCTTAATTATTCTGCATGGAATTGAAGGGTCCATCGAGGTAGGAGGGAAGCAATATGATGCTCCTGAGATTCTACCTGTCATGCCTTCACATTCCACTATGGATGATGAAAGTATTGCAGATATTCTGACTTATGTGCGTAATGAATGGGGGAATTCTGCTCCGGCCATTTCGAGAGGATTGGTCTCGGGAACCCGCCACACCTCGCAGGGGAGGGTCTATCCGTGGAGTCCCGCAGAATTGAATAAGCATATAGACTCACTTGGAGAGCCGAAAACTGATTAATACTTACAACCAAAAACCAGCAAGCCGTGGAAAATAAATCAAGTTTTGGAAACATGGATCGCAGAAGTTTCCTTCAGAGCTCCGGTCTTGGATTGGCTGCATTGGCATTCCCTTTTTCACAAATCCCTGATTATCTAAAGGGAGTTCCTTTGGGAATTGTGGTTCATTCGTATGGAGCCCGATGGCATAGCAAGGTTTCGAGTACTGCTTATCCCAGCTTTGAGAATGCAATCGATTTGATGAATCACGCTCATGAGATAGGTGCAAGCGGAATTCAGGTTGGCGTGAATGGTTGGCAAAAAGATTTTGCCAATAAAGTAAGAGATCAGCGGGAAAAACTTGGAATGTATCTCGAAGGAAGTATCGGTTTACCAAAGTCAGATGCAGCTATTCCTGCTTTCGAAGCGGAAGTAATAGCTGCCAAGGAAGCGGGGGCCAAAGTTCTTCGGACTGCCTGTCTGAGTGGTCGTCGATATGAGAATTTTAATTCTGCTGAAGAATATCAAGCCTTCAAAAAACAGGCAATATCCTCTATTCATCTGGCGATGCCCGTTATTGAAAAGCATCAAATCAAACTAGCAATCGAAAATCATAAAGACTGGAAAGCTGCAGAATTGGCAGCAATCATCAAGGATATTGATTCTGAATGGCTGGGGGTGACCCTGGACTTCGGGAACAACCTGTCATTGCTTGAAGAACCGATGGAGGTCATTCGGATACTTGCCCCACTGGCTTTTTCTACACATGTCAAAGATATGGGCTTAAAGTGCTATACAGATGGGTTTTTGCTATCGGAAGTACCTCTTGGGGAGGGTGTTGTTGATCTGAAGTCAGCCGTATTGCTCTGCCGTAAACATAATCCGGAGATTTCTTTCAGTTTGGAAATGATCACTCGAGATCCACTTCAGATACCTTGTCTAAAGGCTGGCTATTGGGCCACTTTCGATGAGGTCAATGAAGGAGCTTTAGAAAATATCATGACCCTTGTGGCAAAAAATGAATTCAAGTCGAAACTTCCCAGTACCTCTGATTTGAATCCTGAAGAGCGCTTGGCCTTGGAGGAGGCCAATGTGCTTGAGTGCCTTAAATACGCCAAGAAAATTATTTAACCAATTAATTATAAACAAGCTCTGATTATTCTGGCTTGATATTTCAAATTTTAAACTTTATAAAAATGTCTTCATCTATCGATTTCAACCAACTACCGGGAGTAAAACTTTTTGACCTCAGTGGTCAGGCAGCCATCATTACCGGAGGATCCAAAGGTCTTGGTCTGGCGATGGCCGCCGGGTTGGCTTCTGCAGGTTCTAACATCATGATTGTCAACCGTAATGAGAAAGAAGGTGCTGAATCTGCCAGTGCTTTGGAAAATGAGTATGGAATCAAGGCAATTGCTTTTGCCGGAGATGTCACCAATGAGTCCCAAATGGAGGAAATGGCCAAACAGGCTTATGATACTTTTGGCAGGATTGATACCTTAATCAACTCTGCCGGGATCAATATCAGGGGAGCGATTGATGAATTGACACATGACGAGTTTGACCAGGTCATGAAAATAAATGTAAATGGGACATGGCTTGCTTGCCGCGCGGTGAGTCCATATATGAAAGAAGCAAAGAAAGGGGCGATCATCAATCTGGCGAGTACACTTGGACTGGTAGGATTGGCCAATCGTACCCCTTACACCTCGAGCAAAGGGGCAGTGGTACAGATGACCCGTGGTTTGGCTTTGGAGTTGGCACCATTCAATATCACTGTCAATGCCATCTGTCCAGGTCCATTTTTGACCGAAATGAATCTGCCAATTGCTGATACCGAGGAGGGTAAAAAATTTATCGTCGGAGCCACAGCATTGGGTAGATGGGGGAAACTATCTGAAATTCAAGGAGCGGCGATTTTATTGGCATCCTCTGCAGGGACCTATATGGTTGGGTCCATGTTGACCGTGGATGGAGGCTGGACAGCGAGGTAAGTTTTCTACTGTTTATCAAAAATCCACTAAAGTTTGTTTGGTATTAGGCGACTATTAAAGTCAATACATATACCAATGCAATCGCTGTAAAGCCAGCAATGAACGTTCCCAAGCTATGAGAAAGATTGCCTTGTTTGGTACTCATACCTGAAAGCTGTGTGACCACCCAAAATCCACTGTCATTGGCATGAGAAATTCCCAAAGCACCTGCCCCAATCGCAACGGTGGTAAAGACTTTCATGGTTTCAGAATCCAAGCCCAGAGGACCTAAAATGGGAGCTATGATAGAAGCTGTAGTGATCATGGCAACAGTAGTAGAGCCCTGAGCGGATTTCAATCCAAAGGCAATCAGGAATGGAAGAAAGATTCCCCAGTTGGCATTGCTCATCGTGGAGGTGACCATATCGCCCACACCTGAATTTTGTAGCATTTTCCCGAAAACAGCACCTGCTCCAGTAATCAATATGACGGGGGCAGCCAAAAGAATGGATTCTCCTACCCAGCCTGAGGCGGAAAGTAATTTCCGGTCAAATTTTTTGGGTAGGGTAAAAGATAAAATCGCTCCGATCAACAGGGCAATCACCGGCGTTCCGATAAATTGAATGGCTTGAATGAAGCCATTTTCACCTAATGGTTTGGAAGGATAGTTGGCAATAGAAGCAAGGATGATCAGCGTGAGCGGAACTAAAATCGGAATTAACGCTGAAAATAATTTAGGTCTGTCCTCTTTCTTTATTTCCTTTTCGTCGGCTATTAAAACCGGGGTAAGCGGAATTTTGGTAACAGACCTCTGTACAAATATATAAAGTGGGATCAAAGTCAATAGAGAAACGATGGCTCCATAAAATATCACCAGACCCAAATCTGCACCGATGATGCCTGCTGTCGCAATAGGTCCCGGAGTAGGCGGCACCAGCGAATGACTGGCCATCGCTCCAAGAGAAACTGCTACAATGGTAGCAGCGTACGAAATTCCGCTTTTGGAAGAAAGTGACTTGGCAATCGGGTTGAGCATAATGATCGTGCTGTCCCCGAATACCGGAATAGAAAGAATCCAGCCGCTGAGCATCAGCGAGAGATTTACGGATTTTTCACCAACCCACTTCAGCACTTTCTCTGCAATGACCATCGCTCCTCCTGTTTTTTCAAGAAATGTCCCCAGGATCACCCCCAACAAAATCAAGAGGCCCACACTCCCCAATACCCCACCAAACCCATCCGAGATTGATTTAATGATCAATTCCGGAGACATCCCCATCATTAGGCCATATAGAATCGCTCCAACAAAAAGAGCAAGGAATGGATGGATTTCAAATTTAATAATGGCGATCAGGATCAGTGCCAGAGCGATGAGTATAATCAGAAAAGTGAGCATTTTAGGTTTATTGTCGGTTTGGGTTGTCCGTAGGAAATTTGGTTTCCTAAAACTTTTGGTTCAAAATCTAAGGAAAAAATACCCAGAAACCTGCTCCATTTATCAAGTTTTTCATCAAATACAGATTTTGACGGAAGGCTATATGCCAGCCCATTGGGATTCGACCCTTTCCTAAATGGAAAAGAGAAATAATTTGAACAAATTGTAGTCTGATGAGGGAATACAAATCAAGGATCTTTCAGGTGAAACTAAATTGGAATAATCCGAAAGTGAGATAGTCTGATATTTAAAACCGCAAAAATTGCCCTTTTCTGACATCCTAGATAGTAAACTCAAAACTGCTTCGTGTCCATTGTAAAAAAATACTAATGAAAAATATCACCAACTTCGTTTTTGCCATTTGGATCGTTTTTGCTTTTTCCTGTGAAAAAAAGAATATCCCTAAGGGAAATTTTGAGCTGCTTCCTTTGCCAAAATCACTCGTTCTTTCTGCCAATTCTTTGATTTCTGCGTCCGATGTGAAACTGGAATTTGAGCAGGCAAAAAATCAGTTCCTATCCGGTCAACCAATGGAGGAGCTCATGGGAAAATTTATTCGATTTGAACTTGATCCTAACCTCATCGGAAATAGTGAAGTCTACAAACTGGATATTTTTGATGATAAAATTACGTTTCGGGCTCAGACCCAAACTGGTTTTTGGAATGGCTTGATGACTTTGGGACAACTTCTTCAGGATGCCGAAAATCAGCAGGTTAATTTGCCCGGGGTACAGATCATCGATGAACCAGCCTTGGAATACCGGGCAATACATCTGGATGTGAAGCATCATTTGGAAAAAAAGGAGTATTATTTCCAACTTATGGATCGCTTGGCTGCCATGAAAATCAATGGCATCATCATCGAGATTGAGGATAAACTTGCCTACGAGAGCCAACCCAAGGTAGCTTCCTCAGATGCATTTTCCATCTCCGAATGGAAAGAAATCAGCGATTATGCCTTAGCACGAAATATCCGAATAAGCCCGCTTGTGCAGGGTTTGGGGCATGCTTCATTTATTCTCAAGCATGATGAATACAAGGAGCTACGCGATGATCCGGAAAGCGATTGGGCTTTTAATCCTTTGGATGAACGAACCTACGAGGTTCAATTTGATTTGTACTCCGATGCACTCGAAGCGTTTCCTCACGCAAATTACTTACATGTAGGCGGAGACGAGGTGAATACTACCGGAAGGGGAAGTGGAAAGTCAGCCTTGGAACTTCAACTGATCTGGCTGAATCGGGTCAGTGAATATGCCGAAATGAGAGGCCTGACTCCGATTTTCTGGGACGATATGCCTCTCAAAAATGCGGAACTCTATTGGTCCATCTACGATCCCAAGCTTAGTGCCGCTCAAGTGGATAGTATTTGGGCTGCAAAAGAGGAAAATTTAAATCAGTACATCGGGATGTTTCCCAAAAACTGCATTTACATGCGGTGGAATTACGACATGCCGGAAAATCCCGGAAATGCCAAAGCGATGGAATGGTTTAAAACACATGGTTTTCAAGTCATGGGAGCAACTGCCGGTCAGACTCGATGGAACTTGATGCCGCAGGATCAAAGTAATGCAGAGAATATCCGGGATTTTGCAAAAAGTGCTATTTCCAATGAAAACAAAGGATTGCTTCTGACACTTTGGGACGATGATTCTCCGCATTTCGAATTGTATCAGCGGGGCATAGCTACTTTCGCAGAATATACTTGGACGGGAGATCAACGTCCTATTGCGGAGATTCAGCAGGCATTTCGACAGCGGACTTTCGGTCCTGAATTGAGGGATGACAATTTGGCTTTCATAGACATGCTTGAGGCGCCAGTTGGTTTTTGGAAGAATGCACTTCTGGATGGCAATAATAGAAATCAAATAAAAAAACTTGACGATCCCATGGAGTCTGCGCTGATTAAGTTGCCAAATATGGACTCAGTTGGAAATTGGAATAGTCACTATTCAGAAAGATTGGCCCAGGCAAAAGCAAACATGGTAAAGGTAGATACAGTGATGAAGCGCATAGCTGCTTCCAAAGAACTTGCCCTGCGTAATGTATATACTCTGGAAGTTTATGAGCAGGTCGCCAATGTGGTTCAGTTTTCCAATAGGATTCTACTCAGATTGCAGGAATTGGACCAAGCAGGGAAGGATCAAAAAGCGGATGCCCTGGAAAAATTAAAAACTCTCATCGAGGAATGGCCAGCTATTCAGTCAAACGTAGAAATGGTCTACGGGCAAACCAGAAGTTTGGATAAACCGGAGGACTACGTTTTGGATCAGGACCATCACGCGCATCTGGCTAATCAGGCGAGAAGATTCTCTGAATGGCAGTTTTACGTGGAAGAGCTAATGATTAAGAAAATCAATGAGAAATATTTTAATTGATTCAATAAGAAAACCAGGAGAGGACAATTAAAAAAACTATCAGATACTAATCGATTGATATTGGCATCAATTGTTTTGGGGATTCAAATAGATTTTCCTTTTTGGAACAGTCCGTATCGAACTTTATCTTCGCTCCTTCTAAGCTTAAAACTCATTTGAGCTTACCAACAAAAAAACAGAAATGGCATCAGGATTATTTGCATTACTGGACGATATCGCCACATTGATGGATGATGTAGCAGTGATGAGTAAAGTAGCGGCAAAGAAAACTGCGGGAATTTTAGGGGATGACCTGGCTGTAAATGCAGAAAAAGCATCAGGTTTTGTGACCGATCGGGAATTACCTGTGCTTTGGGCTATCACCAAAGGGTCATTTATCAATAAATTGATTATTCTTCCCTTTGCCTTTCTCCTAAGTGCTTTTTTACCTGCAGTAGTGACTATAATCCTTGTTCTGGGAGGGCTTTACCTGGCCTACGAAGGGGCAGAAAAAATCTATGAATATTTCTTTCCGCATGCCCATGCTTCTAAAATAGTAAAGGTTGAAAATTTGACGCCGGAACAAATTGTAGCTGCAGAAAAAGAAAAAATCAAATCTGCCATTGTAACGGACTTTATCCTTTCTGTGGAGATTGTCATTATCGCATTGGGTACTGTGGTAACCCAACCGCTCACTACCCAGATTATGGTAGTATCGATAATAGCTATTATAGCTACTATTGGAGTTTATGGGATAGTTGCAGTGATCGTGCGGATGGATGAGTTTGGAGTGAAGCTGATCAATCTCAATGAAGAGGAAGATAGTTTTTCGGATAAAGTGGGCAAGATATTAGTCAGTGCCTTGCCCAAAATCATCAAAAGTATGAGTGTGATCGGGACAATCGCATTGCTCTTAGTTTCAGGAGGGATTTTCGCCCATAACATTGATTTTTTCCACCATCTTCTGGAAAGTTGGCCGGGTCTCCTCAAAGAGTTTTTGATCGGATTGGCAGTCGGCTTTTTGGTTCTTCTGCTGGTCAATCTGGTCTCAAAGATTTTTAAGAAAAAATCCCATTAAACCGGAACATTATTCATTGAAAAAAGGCCGCATTTCTTCGTGTATATTTTCACGGAGTTGTTTCAGCCGGATGGCGTATTCCTGCAGTTTCTTTTCCTGGTCGGTTTCCGGCACCCATGGCTTCACTTTTTTGGGTGCACCATGTTCATCCACCGCGACAAAGATGATAATGCAATGCGTCTTTTTTTCAAAAACATGTTCCGAAAAATCTCTAGAATAGACTTCAACCATAATGTGAATGCTTGAAGAACCGGTGTAGATCACCGCGCATTCGATTTTGATGACTTCTCCGATGCTGATGGGTTTATAAAAGCGAATACCGCCGACATAGACCGTGACGCAATAGCTTTCTGCCCAGGTTCGGGCACAGGTGTAGGCTGCCTGATCGATCCACTTCATTACCGATCCGCCGTGGACTTTTCCTCCGAAATTGATATCTGAAGGTTCGCTGATAAATTGAAAGGTGGTTTTATTTGGGCTTTCCATGGCTGGGGAGTTGATGATAAGTTGAATCTAGTGATTGTTCTTTTGATTTTCTTCAGACGATTGTTCGGAAGGTCAGATTGATTCGGGGTTGGGAGACTTTTTTGGTAGGTGGGAGTCGATGTAGCCAATGACTTTGGCAGGTTCCGGACATTTCCAATAGACTACCATGTTCTAGAATGATATCAATTCGTTCTCCGGTTTCTTTGTGTTTAAAGGCAAATTTCCGAACGGCTCCAAAACTCATTGACGCGATTGATCCGTTTTTTTTAAGATCTTTTTCCCCATCGCTATGCCAGGCCATTCCTTCCGAACCATCGTGGTAAAGATTGAGCAAGCAGGAATTGTAAGAAGCGCCAGTGTGTTGCTCGCAGATTTTCTTCAGTTTTTCTAATTCCTCCGTCCAAGGCAAAGCCTTTTTGGTGATTTTAGAATAAGTGTATTCAAATGGTCGCTCCCCATACCAACCTACTTTTCGACGGGTTTCAATCAGCTTACCAAACATCATCGCCTGATCATTTTTCCATTCGATTTTATTCATGAGCTTTTGAAAAAAATTATCAGCTTCTGCTTTGGACATCACATATCCAAAATATTTTACGACACCATCATAGGGAAGAAGGTTTGCCTGTTCTTTTGAGAATAAATCCATGCAATAGAAATCGACTTATCGGCCGGAAAGTTTGATGAATCTTGCTGAAAGGTCTGGGTCAGCCATTTCTGGGTCCAGGGGAAACATCGGACGTTTGATCCGCTGATACCCCAGACGTTCCAGATCCTGATCAACTCCACCCGGTGTCAAAGCCATGATCCAATCTCCTCGCATGTCATAAAGCTCTGGGACAAGATAGCCGATTTTGACCAGGACGATAGAGGTGTTTCTAGGATCTAAGCCCAAATTAGTAAAATCTGTCTCCTGATGATAAGGCTTACGTCTTTGAGTTACAATGATCTGAACGGAACCGACCTGTACGACTACTTCCACTCCAGCGTCCACATCTCCTTCCAAAATAGCTTTGACCGTACCAGTCAATTCTAAAGGGGCTGCAAAGCGATTATCAACAATCGCTCCGGCCATCCCTGTGACCTGATTTCCCACCCCGGCAATCATCGCTTTCTCCACTAAATCAGGACCGGGAATCGATGCATATATCACGGAAGGTCCATCCGCAGTCTTGAATTCCTTACGTTTTAGGATTTCATTCAGCGTCCAAGTCACATCGCCAGCGCCTCCGGCAGTGGGATTATCTCCCATGTCCGAGATTATAAAAGGTTTTTTATCACTTTTCAATGCCAATGCCAGGCTTTCATCCAATGTTGCGACAGGTGCGACAAATTCAAACTCTTTCCGGACCTCCCAATAGCTTTTTGCCAAGTATTCTGCAGCAGCTTTCACCGCTGTTTCATCATCCCCGGTGACCATAACTACCCCGTGATTTCTGGGTTCATCTGCCCAAGGGTAACCCATCCAAATAGCTGCGTCGATCACCCCCGTTTGTTCGGTAAGAGCTGGTATTTTGGCATAGAGGCCCTTTCCGGGCTCAATACGCGTACTGGTCTTTTCTCCAGGAAGTAAAATCGGAACAGGAATCCAGGCTTTGAAAGCAGGCTTGCCCTTCCCACTTTCAAGCCGATCAAGCAAATTTCTCACTGCCCGCTTTTTGGAGTCTAAAGCGTCTTCATGCGGAGCCATCCGGTAGCAGGTGATCAAATCGGAATTCTCTGCCAATCTTGGCGAGACATTTCCATGGAGATCCATCGAAGTGGAAATGAGGGTTTCATATCCCACGACTTCACGGACGCGCCCGATGAAATCTCCTTCGGGATCATCCATGCCCACCACGCTCATGGCACCGTGGATGTCAAAGAAAAGTCCATCATATGGTAGATTTGCTTTCAATCGATCCAAAGTTTCATTGACTAGACTTTCGTAAGCTTCGCGGGTAACAGTGCCTCCAGGGAGCGCATGAGCCCGTAGCGTGGGGATCCAAGTGGCTCGCTTCCGATCCAGGGAATCTGGAGATAAGAATGGGTAGAATGAAAATACCTCCTCCGCTCTTCGGGCTTTGAAAGCAGCTTCTTCGGTCAGTGCAGGAGAAAATGTGCTCGATTCTATTGCCAATCCAGCAATAGCGATCCGGGGAAGATCTTTGGATTTAGCTTTTGGACTGCAGGCAAAAGCAAATAGAATTAGGCAGAGGAGACAAAGGTTTTTCAAAATTAAGTAGGTTAAAGAGGTTCGAAATAAATAGGAGTGAAACAAGATCAGGCGAAAATTTAGCTTAAGATTTGAAAATGCAGTCCATCAGTACCCATTTTTCACCGGGCTTTGCCCAGGGAATTGGTTGCTGGAATGACCACATCAGTTTTTCCCATTTCTGAATAAGAGGACTTTCACTGTCTTTCTGAGCCTTTTCTTCCCACGAAAAATCATCCTTTGTCTCCATGATCATAAACATACGATTGCCAGTCCGGTAAATCTCCATGCTTATAATTCCTGCGTCTTTGTCATGCTGAATCACTTCCGGCCAGACATTGCCGGGCTCATGTTGTTTTTCGTATGCTTTGATGGATTCAGGATCGTCAATAAGATCTAGTGCAAGGCAATAACGTTTCATTTGTATGTAATTTTTCTTTTATTCTTTGCCCTAGAAATCTCACATAGTGGACAATCATTCCTCTGGGTAATTTTTCATTCAGGCTCGATTTCATGGATTTTTGACTTTTGAATATTGCCCTTTCTTGTTTTTAATCCAAGGTTTTGCTTCCCCACCAATCTTTATTAGGAA